>JAMDBP010000042.1:1455-7403 GCA_023487825.1 Candidatus Martarchaeota archaeon | reverse complement strand
CAAAATAATCGGAGTGCCGGGTAGAGATTTTTGTAAGTCCATGTGGGCAGAGGAAGCTTTTGGTTAGTGCTGTTTCTAGGTGCAGGTGCCGACAGTATTAACAGGAAAAGTATCGCTGCAGCCAGGATAGTAATTGCCATGGGCCTGGAATCTGCGCTTGCCTTATTCTTTTTATAACGGAGCTTTCTGTCCATATGATCTAATACGGCTTATCCAGAAAACTTATATATTATTTTTTATCAGTAGGGCATGGCAGGTTTCAGGCACCTAGCAGCAATTTATATATATGGATACTTACTGATAATGAGATGTTGCGAGTGTAGTCTAGCCTGGTAGGACTCTGGCCTTCCAAGCCAAAAACCCGGGTTCAAATCCCGGCGCTCGCATCTTATCTATTCGTCGTACTATCGCTGAAGCTAATAGCACCCAGTAAGTTTGACCGCATCGCTTATGCGCTTAGAGATCCGCACAAAGAGCTTCAAGCATCTCTATGGCCCTTATTTCATCAGCTGCGCTGATTGCACCATACCTTCTGCTTTCCGAGCCTGTCCTCTCAGAGTATGCCTCCAGAGTCTCTGCAAGCTCCGTTCTTGATTCTGGATATTCATAGGCATATTCGGAGAGCAGAGCTAGAGCTTCCTCGTTGCTTATCTCCTCAGAGCATAGCTCGCTACGGAGCATTTCCTCTCTCCTTCCCACCCATATCCACCGAATATAAAGAGAATTTTTCTGGTATTTAAAGGTTTTGTGGAAGTGCGACACTGATAGTGTTTATTGTGGGATTGGTTCGGAAAAAGTGATTACGACCAAGTAATTTCAACTATCCCGTTATTGCCTGCGACTCCTGTGTTGCTTACGATGTTCTCGCTTGTTTCAGTGAAAGAACTTGACCAGTAGGTAGATCCTCCACCGCCACCACCGCCGTCTGAGCCACCGCCACCACCGCCGTAATAACCGCTTCCTGCGCCGCCTCCTGCGCCGTGTTCAGGGCTACCGGATGTGCTTCCTACTGTACAGCCCCCATTTGCACCGTCTCCTCCGATGAAGGCACTTCCTGCAGAACCTTCAGGTCCTGCACTTCCTCCCGATGTAGTTGTTCCTGCGCCGCCTCCTGCGCCATTGCATGTGCTATATGCGTTACCTGTGCTTCCACTGCTTCCGCTTGACCCTCCAGGTGCACCAGCAGGTAGTGGTAGTGATGTTCCGAGCCCTTCTCCTGCGCCGCCTCCTCCCCCTCCTCCTCCTGCAACAGCTATGATGCCAGATGTAGACGTGGAAGTGCCTATTGCAGAGTATCCTCCTCCGCCTCCACCGGAACCGCCGCTGCAATAAACACCATAAGGATACTCTGGAAAGTCTGGTAAGACTACTTCATAAAAACCTGCATATCCTCCGCTTCCTCCTCCGTTTATACCATTAGTGCCTACTGATGAATAAGCTATGGTGGCTGTTGGGTTTAGTTCAAGCGAAGGCCCGCCGCCACCACCGGTCCAGACATATAGAGTCTCTCCTGCAGTTACAGATATGCTTCCTGATATGCTTGCGCCGCCACCACCGGGGCCACCTGACACGCCATTTTCAGCAGTACAGTACTTGGCAAATGACGGTGTTGTAAATGAATTGCCGCCTCTCCCTCCTCCGCCGCCGGTTAGGGTTACAGTGGCGGCAGAGCATCCTGCAGGTACTGTTACTGCATACGGGCCGCCCGGAGTCGAATATGATAATGACACATCGGTGCATCCTATCGTGCTTGTCGATGTTGTTGAAGTGGAGGTTGAAGATGTAGATGAGGTGGAGGTTGAAGATGTTGAAGTCGAGGATGTTGAAGTTGAGGACGTTGAGGTTGAGGATGTTGAGGTTGATGTCAAATGTATGTTCGTAGCCTGTGAAGTTACTCTGGTTATGATGCTGCCCTTGTATGTCTGCGTCTGCTTCGGTTGGCAGTTGTTTATATTTCCACTAGGGCATGCAGTCACGTTAAGGTATGCGGTGCCGGTTATTGTGGTTCCAGGATAAACATAAGCAGACATCGTCATGTTGCATATCATCTCCCCTCCAGGCTGTATTATGTTACCAGAAGGCAGGCATGTTGAGGATAGGTTGCCGTAAGAATCGGTTGCGAATTTTACCTGCGGATTAAATATCGGGAAATTCTGGGAGTTGGTTATCACCATTGTTATCTTCGTTATGCCGTTTGCAGAGGTGGCAACAACCCCTTGGCAGTTTGTCCCATATACGAACTTGCACTGGTTAGGAACCGCTGTTGTAGGTATGCTAACGAAGTAATAGAGCATTATTATTACGACTGCAAGGATGAGGATCGCCCAGCCATACGTTGTTATGAATTCAAAGGCGGATTGCTGCTTTAGAATCCTCTTTTTATTCTTTGAAGCGGACTTATGCATGAATAGATATATCATGAACGCTATTAAATGCTTACCTTGGTCCAGCAGCTCGTAATTTTTTAAAGACGGGACTGATTTTTGTCAGCAGTTTTTCTTGGCATTCTTCCAAGCTCCATGTTCAACGATTTAATCAGCATGTTCATCTTCTCCTCTTTTTTCCTCGATACGTAGAAGTATATCTGGTCCTTTGTATCCTTGGCAAGCATGATGTATATGCTGCCTGGGGCCAGCCTTCCCGTCCTCCCGCCTCGTTGTATGTTCCTTATCTCGCTAGGAATTGCTTCGTAGAATATTACCGCATCTACGCTAGGTATGTCCAGTCCTTCTTCTCCTATAGAGCTGGCAACCAGCACATGGAATTCATGCTTTCTGAAGTCTTCTATCAGGGATTTCTGCATCGCTTCCGTAACTCCTTCGCGCTTTCCGGTAAATGCCTTTGATGGAAAGCCATTGTTGTTAAGGTACTCTACAAGCATCTTTATCGTAGACCTGTACTGGACAAAGACTATGACGCTCTTTCCGCGGTAATTTCTAAGTATATCAAGAAGCGCTATGACCTTTGGGTGCTCTTCGCCACGAGCCTGCGCTGCCTTTGCAGCAGAGACTGCGGCTATGATGCGTTTACTGTTGAGTATTCCCTGTACTGCTTTGCTCTTCTTCTCCTTGTCCTGCAGAGACTGCATGTATTCGAGATAAGGCTGGATGCCTTCTACGGTAAGAAGGTCGTAGGCATGTGAGAGATTCAGCAGCTTCACATAGCTGAATATCGCAGCATATTTGTAATCTGAGCCTATCCTGTTTATCTCGTCTCCGAGAGCTATTATTCTGCCTCTGGGAATGTTCTCAAAGTGCTTGAAGTGTAGGAAACCCATCTTGTTCAGGCTTGCAAGGCTTGCCTCTATCTCCGGCTTTATCATAGCCGATATCTCCTTTATGCTATCAGTCAGCTCTATGTCCATGATGTGCATGTACTTTGGCATCACATATTTTGAGACATCAGGATCAGATGACACGCGCGATTCTATGTGCTCCGTCTTTAGGGTCTGCAACAGCTTCTTTATCTTCTCTTTCTTTGAGCCTGGGGAAGCAGTTAGCCCTATTGTTTTTACATCGTATGCAGAGCAGGTATCTGCTATGTACGTGTAGGCGTATTTGCCTACGGCCTTGTGGCATTCATCGAATATTGTAGAGTGGTACCTGCTCATGTCAAGCGTACCTTTCTTGATTTCGTTGGCTACGGTCTGCGGAGTAGCGACTATTACCTTGGCGTTGATCATCTGCTCTTCCCGTTTTGATTTGTTGGTTGTGCCGAGCAGGAGCATAAGCTCATCCTCATTGATTTTCAACAACTTCTGCAAAGTCAGATAGTGCTGTTCTGCAAGAGGCTTGGTCGGGGCAAGGAGCATCGCTTTCTTGCCTGCAGCAAGAGCTTGGGCAATCAAATACACAGCTATCAGGGTCTTGCCGAGGCCCGTAGGCAGGACCACAAGAGTATTCCCGTGCCTGAATATAGAACGGATTATGTTGAACTGGTACTCTCGGAATTCGATGCCATCGAGGATTACGTGGTTGGAAGCCGGGCCTAAATCGTTCCATCTCCCATCTATTGGCATATGACCAGCAATATCCATTCATAATAGAGCATTTAAAAACTTTCAAGTAATCTGATTATACATTGTGCCGCAGTAGCTCAGTCCGGGAGAGCGTCCGCCTGAAGTAAAACTTTTAGAAAAGTTTTATCAAATTGCAGAGAGCGGAATGTCGCTGGTTCAAATCCGGCCTGCGGCATTGAACGGTTCTGGTTTTTAACTCTGACAGCTCTGGAAAGAAGGGATAAACCTCATTTAAGACTCCTGACTATCTCTCCTGCAAGATGGCTCGAGACGTTTATTACCCGCTCGTTCTTTTTCAGTCCCAAATCGGATACCCTTTCAGCTATCTCCGAATTCTGCGCAACAACTATCGTCAGTACGTTTGGGGCAAGCTTCCTCACTATAAGAAGAGCGTACACTGTGAGCGAGTTCTCATTCAGGTCTATTATTATTGATCTGGCCCTATGCATCTCAAACTTCCTCATGTCGGTCTCTGAAGTCGGATCCGCAACGAATGCTCTTAGGCCATCGTCCACATAACGGTCTGCAGTGGTCTTGTCCGCGCTCAGTATTATGAAATTCTCCCTCTCTCTCCTGAATTTGTCGGCTATGTCTTGGTTTATGAAATCGGTGCCTATAAGCACATGATGCCTGCTGAGTGTTCTTCTCTCCAGTCCGGATATTCTTCCGGAAAGCTTTGCAACGTTTTTGCTCATAAAATCACTTGATATGGCGGTGACAGCACCGATGAATGTGCTGATGCCTGCCAGAACCAGAATCATGGTGAATATCCTGCCTACCGCGGTTACAGGATATATGTCACCGTAACCCACAGTGGATATTGTTATTATGGTGAAGTAAAGGGCCGTTAATGGATTGGATATAGGTATGTTGAAGTTTGTTGCTCCCAAAGCGTAGGAGAATGCAGTCCCGAAGATTACTACCAAAAGCAGAATCGCAGCATATACTGTAATTACGGGCCCTATTCTCATTTTACCATTCGTTTGATTTATCCTGTATTGTGATTGAATATAACTTTATAAATATCCATCTTATAATAAGTTTATCTGAATTCTATAAATAGATGATAGTATGAAGCTCACGACTAACCAGAAGTTGGCAGCAGTGGCAATAGTGATAGTGATCGGCTTAGTAATTGCATACTTCAGCATCGGCAGCTCCGTAAAGTCGCTGAATATAACTTCACAGGACAACGTTCCCGTCCAACAATACATGATAAACAGGTTGCAGGTCCCTGATAACGTAAGTGCGGCTGTCGGGTCAGGTTTGGGAAAGACATTGCAGCAGGTAAACGGAACAGATCTTACTTATAACGGCAAGCCCGAGATACTTTACATGGGAGCCGAGTCCTGCCCGTTCTGCGCAGCTGAGAGGTGGCCTCTGACAATTGCGCTTATGAGATTCGGCAACTTCACAGGTCTTGAATACATGACCTCAAGCGCAACGGATTATTCGCCTAGCACCCCGACATTCACCTTCGTTAATGCGACTTATACTAGCAAATACATATCATTTGTAAGCGTGGAGATGGAAGGGAACAAGGTAGTTAACGGCAGCTATCCTGCTCTGCAAACCCCCAACGCTTCGGAAACGGCTCTTCTGAACAAGTATGACGGACCTACTTCAGCATGTTCTACAGGCGGGTGCATACCCTTCATAGACTTCGGCAATAAGGCAATAGATGTCGGAGCCACATATGACCCGTATTCAATACTTGACAGCTACACCTGGAATACCATATCGAACAATCTGTATAATGCATCATCATTGCAATCCGAAGAGATTATCGGACAGGCAAACATCTTTACTGCACAGATATGCAGTATTGATAATAACACACCGCAGAGCGTATGCGGTCAGACATACATAAAAAAGATTGAAGGCAATATCGGTTGATCCAGTATGGTAGTAAAAAAAAAGGGAGACTCTA
>JAMDBP010000042.1:0-1445 GCA_023487825.1 Candidatus Martarchaeota archaeon | reverse complement strand
CTGACAATTGCGCTTATGAGATTCGGCATATCTTACTTATTCGCACTACAACGGAACTCCTGTGGCCTGCCCTGATGCAGGGATTGTCAACTGCGGAAAGGTGCTTAGCAGCCCTTACTCGACTATTTTCGGGATTCCTTTAGGGTTTATAGGAATGGTCTTCTTTGCAATAGAGCTCTTTATGCTCGACAGAACAGACTATGAGAACATTATGTTCTTCAATATAATAGGAATTGCAACTGTTGTCTATCTGCTATATGTCGAGTATGTGCTTGGGGCAATATGCCTATACTGCACACTGGTCCATATACTTGTTGTGAGCCTCTTTGTCCTCTCCGTTTATGGATATCTCAGAGAGAAAAAGGTATCCACTAAAAAGTGAAATATAAAGCGTTTAGAGGGTGGGGAAGGATAAATAGGATATGCTCTAAACGCTGGAATAACCTTTTGCATTAACCTTTATAAACATTCATTATTTTTGCTTAAACCTTGATAAAAAGATCTGCCGATTTATGTCGTTAAGAATTGATGTGCATTTACCTTCACAAAGTTTACCTGTCTGCAGGTATGGGCAGATATATTATTATGTTTTCCTTGCTTGTTCTAAGTGTAATTCGCAGTTGCTGGGGTGTCTGAGTTCATGGACGATTACTCTATAGAAACAGGAGAGGAACTGGTAAGGATAGCAAGGAAGGCGATTACTGATTTTGTAAGCAATGCCAAGTTTGACAGGGCCCCCTTTGCAAAACATTCGAGGAAGTTCTTGCAGAGGCATGGCATTTATGTGAGGGTGGAACACTGGCCTACAAGAACTCCGCGAGGCAGCATGGGTTTCGTTAATCCGAGCATGCCTCTCGGCAGGTCTCTGATAGAGGCTGCGATAGGCGCAGCTGAGGATAAAGGCTTTGTTCCGATATCCCACAGGGAGCTTGAACATATAGTTGTTGAGGTGGATCTGCTTTCTAAGCCTGAAGAGGTCAGAGGTTCGGCAGCTGCAAAGCTGAAGAAGATAAAAACAGGCAGGGATGGTGTGATGATAGCATACGGCTATCACGCTGGGGCGGTCTTGCCGATAAGCGCTTCTGAGAATAACTGGAAGAGCGAGGAGATGCTAAGGCACGCGTGTGTGAACGCTGGGCTTGATCCAGATACTTGGAGAAGGGAAGATGTAAAGGTCCAGAAGTTTACATCGCAGGTATTCAGGGAGCTATCTCCAGAAGGGCCGACAGAGGAGATGATATTTGGCTGATAAAAGAATAATCCTTCTTGTGGACATGGATTATTTTTATGCGGCGTGCGAAGAGCTCAGAAGAGATGGTATACGGGGAAAACCGGTAATTGTAGGAGCTGATCCTAAAAATGGCAAAGGGCGCGGAGTAGTCATGACCTGCAACTACGAGGCAAGAAAGTATGGGATAAGGAGCGCTATGCCGATATCAATAGCA
>JAMDBP010000028.1 GCA_023487825.1 Candidatus Martarchaeota archaeon | reverse complement strand
ATTGATGCAAGCGTTCCCGCAGTATAGTTAGAATCCGATGAGAACTGCCACGGATTTATGTAATACTTTAGCTTCTGACATTCCGCATCATCATGCAGTGGGTGGTGGTCAAGCCATATTATCTCGGCTTTATCTTTTATTGCATCTATGCCATCATTGCTCTCCGGAGAGGTCCCGAAGTCCACCATTATGATTAATGGTTTTTCATATGAGGAGTATGCGTTGAAGAAAAGAGTGTCTGATTCCGCATCTTCTTTTCTGTATGAGATTCCCTTGTGCATTATCCAATATGGGTTGTTTATCGCTCCGACCTTCTCATAGAGCAAGTCTATGCTCTTGTACAATGCACATGCACCGCTTGATCCATCAGCGTCATTGTGGAACCTTATTATTATCGGTGCAGAGAAGAAGAGCTTCCTTAGGAAGAGCTTTGCAGCATGCTCCAGTTTTGGCCACATTCGTTCCGTCGCTTCGTCAACATCCCTTATCCCTATCGAATACGGATTGCTCCTCTGTATGCTTTCTGATGCAGAATCTACAGCTTCCGAGAGGGTTTTGTACAACTCTTCCTTAGGCTCAGATATAGCTTCGAGGCCGTTTCCAGAGTAATCTACAGCTTCGCCAGAATTGAATTTTGTGCGCTCTGTAGATTCAACAACCACAGGACTGCCCTCGAGAATAGTAAGCAGATTGTACTTCCTGTTCAGCTCGACTCCACTTACGCATGTGATCAGTGCTTTCATACTGAGCTATTTGTGCTGTTACTATATAAAACACTCTCTACGCATGCACTGTTCAGTGTCGCATTTGTTATGTATCCGCAGTATGATGAGTTGTGGTAGTATGACGCAAGCGATGCGAAGCATCCGGTGCTTGCACTGTTGTTAAGGGATCTGCACGCAGTAAGGTTCTTGTAATATATCGCATTTAACAAAGTTGAATATGCACATGAGCTCTGTCCCGATATGGAACAGAGTTTGGAGAGGTTTTCATAGTAGGAAGTGTCGTTTACAGTGTTGTTTACAGTGTATGCTTTCAGGCAGAGCGTTTTGAGTGATGAATTACTTATCCCGTGGCAGTACGATGGACTGCTTGTCTGGTATGCAAGTGAATAGTAGCACATGTCCCTTGGTGACATCGACAGGTTAAGATATGAGCTGTAATAATATGAGATAATAGCGATGTTACCTACAGTTGAACCGTTATTCTGGTTCAGTGTAGAATTCAGCATCTCTTCGGTCTGTGCGTATGTGCCATTGCCTATAAGAGAGCAGTAAGTTGAATTTCTTTGTTCGGTCGCTTTTGTGAAGTATATAGTATAGGAACAGGTATCAGAAAGAGTGGTGTTTGTTATCGATAAGCATGCAGATTCCTTTCTTCTGCTTATCCCTATTGAATAAAGGCATGCGTCATTGTAAGGCTGGTTCAGCTGCAGGCAATAGTCATAAGTTCCAGTGCTGTTTGCAACCTCTGTCGTGCATGCTGCTTTCAGCGTGTAATTGGATACATTGTCGCATAATTGAATATTGCTCTCCTTCGCAGCTATCTGCGCATAGCAATTGTCCGCGTAGCTTCCTGAAAGGGATGCACAGGCTATACTGTTGTCAGAGCTTACTGCAATGGACTCGAGGCAGGTATACTTCTGCTGGCTTGTGAACTGCGAACCGCAGAAATTTGAAGAATGCCCGGGAGTTATGAACATAGATAGTACTGCTGCAATTACAAGGATTGCAGCTACTATGCCGAACGCAAATAGCTTCTCCTTTTCTGCCGAGTCCGTATTGTCATTTGCATTGGCATTTTTTTTCGCAGTAACACCGTCACTCCGGTTCATATCTGGTCAGTTATAGGAGATATCTTTATTCCTGAAGAGGTAATTTCGTATGGTGCGGTGTAGAAGCTGTGCTTCGCTCCGCGCATCTTTATAACCTCTATCCCAGTTGTCCTCTTCTCCTGCTTGCCGTTCTGATACATCATTATTATGCCGTCGAAGATGAAGTATTCTGGCTTAAACTCAACCTTGCTTCTCTCAAGATTATTAGATTCCACTATAAGTATTGTGGTTACTCCAAGCCTTCTGAAGTTGCTCGATAGAGCGAGCATCAGCCTCCTGTACATCAGAGGAGTCTGCACAAGAAGATTGAGTATTGCACTTGAATCTACAACTATGAGTTTTGCGCTCTCCTTGAAGATCATTGATTCCATCTGCGAGACGATATTGCCGAACTCATGCTCCGTCTCGGAAGGCCTGTTAGAAAGCTCCGCGCTTATCTGCCTGCCTTCAACGATTATAATCTTCTTTTTGATCAGGTCGTCAATATCGGTAAACTGTGAGAATGTGGATTTGAGGTTTGAGATGAGCTTTCCTTCGCTCTCTTCCAGAGAGAAGTATATGCCCTTATTTCCTGCTTTTGCGTTCCTGTATAGGATCTCGAAGCTCAGGAGAGTCTTTCCTGCCCCAGGTCCTCCCGCAAGGACTACCTGGTTTGCGAATGGTATTCCTCCACCTATCAGATCATCAAGACCCTCTATACCTGTTTTTATCATGTTTGTTTGTTCGTCCATGAGCTATCAACTGTATACTTATCAATAATCAAAGAATATAAACCATTTGCATGTAATTACTTTTGGTTATAATGGATAAAAGGATATTTGGCTTGGGCCTTCTGCTTTTGGTTGCAGGAATAATAATGGCATACGCTTCGGTACAGAGTATTTTTTCCAATATACCAAATTATATATCCTCTACACAGACCCTGGCATTGCAGCCAAGATCTGGTTTCTTTGTACCGATAAGGATAAGCAATGAATCGATACTGCAGATTGTCTACAACTCTACTGTGCCCATTGACTTTTTCCTGATTAACAGCACGGCAAAAGGAATGCTTCCGCAGTCCAATCTAACAGGCATCGGAAATGCCACATATCTAAAGGGGAACGGGCTAATATATTCTATTTATAACAGTACGCATGGGATGTTCCCTTACATAGTTAATGTATCACTGGCACAGAGACCTGATTACTGGTATAAAAACCAGACCATAGTTGGAAATGGCACATATTATGCAGTCTTCCAGAACTACGAGAACAGATCAAATACCGTATTTTATACGATGCTCAACAGGAGCGTATCCTCCCTTGCATCTTCTGAACAGAACTACTCATATGGGAATATAACGCTCAACATATTGAGCACACTTGCAGTTATAGCAGGCATAATAGTGATGTTCTATGCCCTGTTCATGAAACCAAAGAATGCGGAGGAGCAGGAAGGAAAGCAGGTTGAGAGGATTTATGCCTCAATAGATAGAGGACCATCAGTGAGACACAGAAAAACTAAGAGAGCTGTTAAAAAGAGCGATGGGAAGAAAAGAAAGAGAGGAAAATAGGCTCGTGATATGCCGATGCGCAGTTCGGCAGTTGGCTTATAAAGCTTTACTGAGATTAGATTTTTATGGATAGTTTAAAGGAGAGAATAGCAGGCGAGATAGCGTTATCAGACAGCCCTGGAAGCAATATGAAGAAATGGAGAGAGTTATTTGGAATCTCGCAGACAGAGCTTGCCAAGAGCCTAAAGATATCAACTTCTACTATAAGCGATTATGAAGGCAACAGGAGAGCCAGCCCAGGGGTAGGCATAATAAAGAGATTTGTTGAGACGCTCTTCGCAATGGATGAGGAGAGAGGAGGAAGCGTCATAAAGAACCTTGAGAAGTACAATCTTGCCCCGCAGAGCGATGCACCATTTTATACGGTGCATGATTTTTCATCGCCTATAAATGGAAATGATTTTGTAAGGATAATAGAGGCAAAGGTGGTTTCAAACCCTGCTGCCCTTGACAGCATAAAGCTCTTTGGCTACACCCTTCTTGATTCTTTGAGAGTCATACTTGAAATATCCCCTAGCGATTACCCAAGGCTTTTCGGAACTACTAACGAGCGTGTCTTTATATTTGACCAGGTATCAACTGGCAGATCTCCAATGGTAGTAATAAGAGTGGCTCCGATAAAGCCCAGAGTGGTAGTTATACAGAATATAGACAATGTGGACAAGCTTGCGATAAAGATATCACAGATTGAGAAGATACCTCTTCTTACCACAAAGTTAAACATTGCTGAGATAAAGGAGAGATTGAGTAACGTCTAGAAAAAGAATGGAATTGGCTTAATCCTTTATCCTGAGCTTTTTGTGCTTCCAGTCTCTTGCAAACTTGTTCTGCTGTATCTTCCTGTGTGTCTTGAGTATAGCAAGGACAGGAATCCTGCGGTTCTGCTTGATCTTCTTTGCAAGCTTTGCCTTCTTTGTTCTGCTCTTTTTTACCATATATTTCACCTATTTCCTCTTGAATTCTATCTTCGGTTCAGGCTTGTATGTGAGCCTTGACAGAATCTCGACAAGCTGCTTCTCGGTTATCCTTTCGGCAAACCTGCCCGACTGCGCCGTAGATATTATCATGTTCAGTATATTCATGTACAGATCATAGTTTGAGACGCGAACATTCATAAGCCTCTCGTATGCTTCCTCCGTCATGTACCTCTTTGCAAGAAGGCGCTTCTGCTGCTCCAGCTGTATAGCCTTCAGCCGCTTGTTGAGCTCCTTTCTTGCCGCATCTTCAGTGTTGTCAGGCACTTTCAGGCACCCTTTAGCATATCGTTAGCCATCTTGTCGAGGAATGATCTTCCTGCAGGCGTTATCGTCCTTCCCTGCTTTGAGGTCTTAACGTATCCTGCCCTCTCCAATTCGTCGAATGCGTCCTTTATGACACTGCCGCCTCCCTTATAGTGGTGGTGCCTGTGTTTGGTATGATTCTTCCTGTTGCCGTATCTGGCCCTTAGCCTAGATATCCCTATCGGGCCGTTCAGGTATACCTGCCTCAGTACCGATGCACATCTGGTGTACCAGAAATCCTCATCTGTAGGGGGGCGTTCCCTGCCGGCTCCGCTCTTCACATAATCAACGTATTCGGGCTTCTTTATGCCCTTCTCCTTCAGCTTGGCCGCAGCTCTCGATATGAGGTCTGCAGTGTCTACTTCCAATATGTCAGCCATATAAATTCCTTACTGTTTTTATCGCCTTTTAGGCACATATGAATAAAAGAACAGCGTATGTATATAAAACGTTAGTTATTTATTAATTATTGCTTACTGTTCTACAGCTATTTGTACAGGCTATATAGATAGATGGCTAAAAAAAGTGATTTTGATGAAGCTTAATATTGTGCAGGACGACCAGAAGGAGCTCATAATAGAGTTCGACAGCAGCATAGACAGAGGAATACCTGAGCTAATAAAGAGCAAGCTGCTATATGACAAGAGCGTATCTTTCGCAGGAGTTGTTAAGGAGCACCCTGAGAGAGGGAATACGAGGCTCATAATAAAGTCCTCGAAGAATGCAAAGGCCCTTGTTCTTAAGGCTGTTGAGGAGCTTGAAGACGAATTCAAGGAATTGTCCTCGGGAATAAAGTGAGTATAGACTCCGGTTCTGGGATAATTACGCTGGATGACTATGCTTATGAGTATAACATATTGGTGATAATATGTTTGAAAACCTGAAGAATGGATGGAAGCTTGGAAGCGCAACAAGGAAGCTGATATTCGGAGATAAGGGACTTCTTGTTTATCCGATAATAGGCGGGATAATTACCTTCCTGCTCGCTCTTGCACTCTTTGTGCCACTGGCGCTTACGATATCCTCTGCAAGCAATACTCTGATAGTGGCAGCAGTTATACTCTTTGGTTTTCTCTCGACCTTTGTATCTGTATACTTCCTGGTTGCACTTTTGCTGGCTTTCAGGCAGTATTCTAAGACTGGGAAGAAAATGGCGATGTTGAATGCACTATCGCAGGCTTCGCAGTACTGGGTACAGATTCTTGAATGGGCTGTTTTCTATACTATAATAATCACAATCTTAAGAGCCATAGAATCCAGATTGCAGGGCATCGGTGGATTCTTGATTGGCGCAATAGGATCTATGGCACTCGCTTTGGCCACGATATTTGTTGTGCCTTCGATAATAGACAATAAGACAGGTCCAATAAAATCTATAGAAAGCAGTGTGAAGATGATAACCAAGAACTTCGGTGCTACATTTGGAGGGATCATATATTCCGATCTTTATGCGCTTATGTTCACCATACCTGGAATACTTCTCTTTGTTGGAGGCATTATTGTAGCTTTCACAGCATTTATACCAGGAATAGTTTTGGTGATAGTAGGAGTAGTACTTACAGTATTCGGAGTGATGCTGAATTATGTTACAAGCAATACCTTCATCTTCATACTTTATGAGTATGTTAACACAGGCAAGCTGCCTAAGGGTTTCACCAAGGATATGATGGATAAGGCGATACGAAAGAAAAAGAGCAGTAGACTGCCAGGAGGTTTTGTTTAAGCGTTTGGAGTACGCAACATCGTTTTGCACGTGATGAAGTAAGACATGTGTAAAGCATCTATTTTGATATTTTATCCGAGTAGTTGACAAATGCAAATACGATGAATGGTATTACAAAATAGGATGCGCCTGAATGGCTCAGGAAGAGGAACGGAATGACGCTAAGAATAGGTATTAGTTTGTAGTCCTTTAGCCATGCCAGTAAACTTATGCTTACTAAGATGGCGCTTAGGAAGGCAATTGTTACTATTTCAGAAGGGACACCGAACATAAGCATGATGTTGCTTAGCGCAGAGGTATTGTTTGGGACGATGTTGGAGATTTCGCCGGTAAACGCTGCTATGAACGCATGCGCATTTAATATTATGAAATATCCGTTTACCAAGAGGAACACTGCAATAGCACCAGTTAGGACCTTGGTTCCTTTATCACGATCAGCGATGAATTCATATATTATAAAAAGGAGCGCTACTATCCAAAGCTGCTCTTGCAATGAGATCATTATCCCCAGGATTAGCCAATTGTATTTCTTGCCGAATTCTGAGTACATAAGCAGTATAAGAGACAGCATTAATAGCAGTATTAATTGGTTAATGCCAAGGACAGCTGCCATTATTATTGCGGCGTAACTTGGATTTGCAAACCTTCTCTTTTCCTTATATAGTGAAAGATACGCTATTAGGAAGAATATCATTCCTGCTATAATCTCTACAGAACTGAAATTATTACCTATATATTGTATATTCTGAATTGCAAATGAGTAAAACGGTGCTTGTATAAGGAAGTAAAGTGCAGGATACCTGAAATTAGATACTATTGTTGAATTTTTAGTATATGTCAGGCCTAACCCTATCTTATTATGCAGATATGTCAAGTTCGCAGAAGTATTTATAGAGTAGGGATCTGCGCCGTGTAAAAATGCGCGGTATGCATAATAGGAGATTACTGATTCGTCCGTTACTATATACTGTGTGGCTATCAATGAAAAGTATGCTATTATTATGATGATTGCGATTCCTAGAAACAGCCATCGCAGCCTGGTCTTGCTACGCAGGTAGAGCTGTGCAAGGAACAGGATGAAGAGCAGCTTTGGATAGTAGCGCTCCTT
>JAMDBP010000031.1:6512-7717 GCA_023487825.1 Candidatus Martarchaeota archaeon | reverse complement strand
CTTTTTATATTGTCGCATTCAATTATGTTTGAATTGGATGGTAAGAAAGAGAAGGAGTAATGGCAAATTTGCGCATCTTAAGAATAACCTTATACCAATTATGCTTACAGCGATTGCCGTATCCATACTTGTTCTGCTGTTGAACTATCTGAATTTTGACCTGCATTATGGGAACGGTTCCTCTGCGATCATATTCGCTTCTTTTGGAGTAAGTGCATACCTTCTATTCGTACTGCCCAGGTCCAGAACTTCAAAGATAAGCGGTTTTGTGAAGTCATATATTTTTGCCATGATTGCTGGTCTCCTGGGATTTTACATGTTAGGTTTCGTACCTGTTTATGTAGTAGCAGGCATCGTAGTATTCCTTGTATCGGTTATGATTTCCGTAGGCAATGCATTTCATCCTCCGGCCATAGGAATATCTCTTGCCTTCGTTTTATTTAGGATAGGAGTTTATGGCGCATTCATAGTGATATTTGGGATGCTAATACTGCTCTTCCTAAGGCTTGTGCTTGAAAAGTCCATATACACTGCAGAGAAGAACATCGTTTAGGATATCCGCAAAGGATGAATTTGTTGCGGATTTTCGTCGATTTTAGATTATGCTATGTTGTAGTTGTTCTTGCCTTTTGATACGGCACTATGCATGAATGATGTTGCCCCGTACCATATCCCTTCAGATATCAGGAATGCAGCAAATCCTATTCCAAGAAATATTATGTTGTTGAAGATTACAAACAGCGAAGCAAATATTATCACAGGTACAAATATGATTAAATCTGAGATGAACAGGTTTACGCTGTTATTGCTTAGAAGAAGCCAGCCTAAGCTAATTGCGTTGCTTCTGTTGTTCTTTGTATCTGCAAGGAAATTAGGCAGCAGAGACTGGTTTATAGAGACTAAATATAGAATAAAGGTTACTATTACCGATAGTATTGTAATCACGTTTATCAGGGAGAACTTGATTAAAAGAATTACAGATATCAGAAGTGCAGCGTAGGAAATGGGCTGCAGGATTGATAAACTACAGGCTATTGACTTAAGAGTCCCAGGGTATTTTATCCCGGATATTTTTGATTTGTAAAAATTTGACAAAGGAGCAGATATTAATGTAAAGTAGATTAAGAATCCTATGATAACCCAAATTATATGGAGTACTTGGACATGACTCGTTCCAGGAATGGAAAATCCGTCAAATCAAAAAT
>JAMDBP010000031.1:3297-6502 GCA_023487825.1 Candidatus Martarchaeota archaeon | reverse complement strand
GTCAGGAATTCCCAGTAAAAAGTACTTTGCATTCTTTGCGAATATCACAGTGCCTTTTTTTACTGCATCAGAAATTCTGAAATGCCCTGGAGTAAAATAGATCATGTCCTTTTCTATCCTCTCCCTTGCTTCGTGGCTCTCGACTTTCTTCTTTTCTTTTGCGCTTATTGGCATCTTCCCAGCTCCCTTGCCACACTCTTTTCAGATTAATTATTGCTACATTTCATTGGCGTTAACCTGGCTGCCCTTCAACTGCATTACTATAGTTGGGTCCAGATTTGACTTTGTTGCACCTGCCTTGCGTTTTACCGCTGTGCCTACTGCAGTGATTTCCATCTCAGTTCCGCTGCCTCCGTAATTCCTTATCGTGAGCTTTACGCCTACAACGCCGTCTGCACCCAGTTTTTCTGCTTCTGCCTTCATCCTTCCTAGGGCCATCTCTCGTGCATTATACATAATCTCTGTGAATTGAGGTATCTCCCCCTTTGTCATTCCTTTGAATCCTCCGGAGATTCCTCCCACTACTCCCATGCTGTATACTGTATTGCCAAGCACTATCGCTATAGGCTCGTATCCCATGTTCTCAAGAAGCCAGAAATCGCTTGTAGACAGATCGCTTGTGAATGCCATTCTTTCACCATATAAGGCTTTCATCTAAGAATTAAATACATTCTGTTTGGCAGCTCCTGATTTTTACTAAGAATTCTTCAGATTACTGTTCACGTATCTCTTTTAGCAGTATAGGCAATTGTGTTACATCGTCTTCATCTGTGAAGTGACCTCTGCTCTCTTCAAGGATAAGTTTTGCGCCAAGCCTGTTGCCGAAGTCTTTTGCATTCTCCTGGGGAACCTTCGGATCATCATTTGAATAGATTACTGTGAAACTCTTGCAGTGTCTCTTTGCACCGTCCCAATCTATCGGAGTTTCTATCCACTGCCTTGCAATCTCCATGTTTCCTTCACTGATGTTGGTCAGTTGTGTCCATGGAGCTACAAGTATAACCTTGCCTATGGACTCGTTCTCCTGCAATGAGGACAGATATCTTACTACCGCCTGACAACCTACGCTATGGCCTATGATGTATGTCTCTGCGTCTGGAGAGACTATAAGGTTATGAAGCGCATTTGTCCACTCTGTTATCGTAGGAGTATTTGGATTTGGCATATCCGGGGCTGTTGCAGCTATTCCTTTTTCCTCAAGTTCCTCCCTTAGCCATGGCACCCAGTCACTTGTGGAATCTCCGCCCCATCTGTGTATTATGTATGCGCGTTTCATACCATCTCCTCATGGTTCTCCCATGTCTGCGTGTTTGACTTGCGCCTTCTCGGTCTGTAGATATACTCATGCCCCCAAGGATCCTTGACCTTTAGCTTGTAAGGCCTTACCTTAGTGTATTTAGAGAGTGCGAATTCATCCTTTGTGGGTTCTGTATCGAGCATTGGACCCTGCTTCGGCTGGTACTTCGGCTCTTTGTCCACTTTGACTATGGTTATGCATGATACAGGACATTCTGTAGGACAGATCATGCATCCGGTGCACTTGTTTACCTGTATCGGATATTCAGTCATGTCATCTGTAGGTGTACTGTCTTTAAGAGTGTCTTCAAGCTTCCTGTGCCTCGGTCTTGTGAAGTCAAGTGCGTTTACAGGACATGAATCCCCGCATGCTCCGCATTGTATGCAACTGTTATCATCAAAGGTAAATTTGAATGGCATATTGACCTACTTCTTCTGGGTCTGCGCCTGTGGTGTAGGCACATCGGTCTCTTTTACAATTGGCTTCGCTTTTGGCTCTATCTTTCTGTCGAATATGCCGCCTTCGAACGAATAAATTATCGCTACGAGACCGCATATTCCCAGTATGACTGCAGATATGTAGAAAGTGTATATTGAAAGGGCAGGGTTGGTTTGAGTATTGAAATAGTAGTAAGCGAATCCCCATATGTTGCTGGTGCTTGCAGATACTGTCGGGGGTAGCTTGGCTAGCTGGACTGCGCTTTCCGTTACGAGTATCGTTCCACTAAGATAGAGCACAGATCCTATTATCACAAGTATTGAGACTATGCTGTTGTAGAACGGGTCGTCTTCAGTGTCTTTTACAAGCATTATTACAAGAGCTATTGCAAACATATCTATTGCAAGAGGCATGAACGGTACCGCTATTGGGAAGTCCTGATATATCCCTGGCCAGAAGAGCATTACTCCCAAGAATACTACAAGGAATATGCTCGCGTCTCTGAGTATCACGTAGATGAGCCACCATATATCTGCGGCGAACCTCAGGGTGAACTTTCGTAGTATTCTTATGAAGTATCTGCGTGCTATCTGGATTGACAGCGCCAGTACAGTTAGCATCGTAAGTACCACTACTAGAGTGTTCTCAGTATATACCGATCCAGCTGTAACGTAATTACCCACTATTACAGAGGAGTTCATCGCTGCTTGCAAGAGAAGATTAAACAAGTTATTACCCAGCAGTAACTAGGTGTTAAACTTTTATTAATATTGGTCTTTGAGTCAGGAGGGATTGTACACTGGGTCAAAACAGATAGGTTAAAGGTGAAATTTATCCTTTAAGTTTTACTCTATTCTGTCTGGCAGGCTGTTGCACCAGTTCCATCAGCTTAAGTTTGAGCTCTGGTGCAAATGTCTGCCTGTTTCTGGTGCAAATGTCTGCCTGTTTATCTCTTCGAACAGCTCTGTAGCCTTGGTTCGCGTATTGTCCGTAGAGAATATGGTCATGTCCTTGACTCCGAGAGCCTTAGGTATAAGACTTATATCAGGAAGCATGTTGTCCTTGCCAGTATACTGTATGAAATATACGTTGTTTGTATCAGTGTGCAATACGGACGCAAGTTCTGAATAATTCGTATGGGATCTTTCGGCAGAGTCCAGTATTATCGCTGCTTTTCTTTCGCCTTTAGCCTGTTGGACATGCAGTACATCCAGACTGTCAGCTATGACCTTTGTATTGGGGGATATTGAAGAGACTATTTCAATCAGTGATTTTTGTTGTACAGTTAGATTTTCCTTGCACAGATCCTCTGGATTTTTTGCAACATATTTCATTGCTGTCATGTCTCTTTCCCGGTCTTTTTCCGCTTTGCCCTGCTTCCTGTTCGCTATGTCTTTCATGGCTCCGCAGTCATTATGCACTGCAACTCTAGCTTCTTTAATATCATAGTGGGAGAATGCTTCCCTGATT
>JAMDBP010000031.1:0-3287 GCA_023487825.1 Candidatus Martarchaeota archaeon | reverse complement strand
CGTCCTTTCTTCCATGATAAGACCTAAGCGTAATCAATAACAAAACACTCAATCTGATTTAGGATTAATCTACATGCGTTTCTTCTGCGTTTCAAAACAAGATAATGTAGTGCACAGGATGGTATTTAAATTTAACTAAATCTACGGGTAAGCACGGTTAATGGTTCTTGGGAAAGGTATTGCGTCGCGTATGTGATCAAGATTGAGCAGCCATTTGATTACACGCTCTACTCCTAACCCGAATCCAGCATGCGGCACGCTCCCGTATCTTCTCAGATCAAGCCACCACTGATAGTTCTCCAATGCTATCTTTATCTGCTTCTGCTTCTCCACCTCAGCTATTCTCTCCTTCAGCTCCTCCATCCTCCATATGCGCTCGCTGCCACCTATTATCTCCCCCTGGCCTTTAGGAGCCTGCAGGTCCGCACATAGTACTGTCCTTTCGTCCTTAGGATTGATAGGCATATAGAAAGGCTTTATCTCCCTTGGCCATAAGGTTACAAATACCGGTTTTTCCTCGTCCTCTGTTAGAAGTCTTTCATCTTCGACTCCCAGATCATCTCCCCACTTCTTGTCCGCACCTTTTTCATTGAGCACCTCCAGTGCCTTCTCGTAAGTTATCCTTTTGAATGGAGGTCTGATTTTAAGGAGAGTCTGCGGGTCTACATTGAAACTCTTCAAAAGGTCTTCATTGTTCTTTGCAAGCATGGTTGCAGTATTGCTGACCAGCTTCTCCTGCAGCTTCATGTTCATATCGTTGTTATAGTAAGTCATCTCCGGCTCAAGATGCCAGTACTCTGCAAGATGCTTTATTGTCCTTGATTTTTCAGCCCTGTATGAGGGTGCAAACGAATAGACCTTCTCCAGGGAGAATGCCATGACCTCTGAATAGAACTGTGAAGATTCTGTCAGGTATGCCTTCTGGCCGAAGTAATCAACTTCAAACAGGTCAGCCCCTGTCTCTCCGCCGGCTTTGGTAAGCAGGGGAGGTGTTATCTCGTAGAAGCCTTTGCCGTCCAGGAATTTTCTCAGGTACCTGAATACATATGCCCTTGCCTTCATTATGTCCCTCATCCTCTGGCTTCTTAACCAGAGATGCCGGTTGTCAAGTAGCAATTCCGCACTCTGATATTCGGTTATTGGGAATGGCTCTGAACCGCCCACTATCTTTACAGAATCCGCCTCGAGCTCGTATCCTGTTGGTGCACGGGGTTCCTTCTTTACTGTTCCTGATACAAGTATGCTAGATTCTATGGCTGCAGCGGCTGCGGCATCCCACTCATTTTGCTTTAGCATCGCTTTCTTAACTGAAACCTGAATAGTACCGGTCCTGTCTCTTATGACTATGAATAGTATAGCTCCTCCTTCCCTCTTTCTGTGTATCCATCCCCTGACTTGCACTCTCTTCCCTACGTTTGAATCTGCATCTTCTATTGGCATGAGCTTCGGCATCGGAAACACGCTTTAATTTTATGTGCGGATAGGCTAATATTCTTTTGGGAAGAGTTATAAATTATGCCTGGGGAGGACTACGAGAATCTGAAGAAGTATAATGACATATACCTAGAAATAATAATGCGCTACAAGGACCATATAGAGGAATCTGAAAGGCTAAACGTTTCAGACCTGCCAAAACTCGTGACTCCTGAGAATGCCACTGTTTCTGCGCTGTGTGATTCGATAAGATCTGGTTTTAGCAACTACTCTTATGATAGGAATTTTGCAAAGGCAGCAGTGGCTGCCTTCAAGTATGTGAATGATAAGATAACCAGCGTATCGCTGCCGATACAGTTTTGGCAGAGCCCTGAAGAAACATTGAAGAGAGGGGCTGGAGACTCTTTTGACAAGGTAGTACTTCTGTGCAGCATGCTGATTAATCTTGGGGCTACCGATGCCAAAGTAGTGGTTGCAGTTTCAGGGGAGCGGCAGAAATTCTTCGTATACCTAAATAGTGATAATGGAGTTGCGGTTTTTGATATAAAAGGGGCAATGAAGGAGTATAAGGATATCAGGAGTGCGCTCTCTGAACTGAACTTCTCTGAATCAGATGAATCTGAGGCTTACGAGTTCAACAATGTACTGTATAATGATATCTTATAACCGTCTGGACATCTTCTTCCTTGCAGCTTTTTTTAGCTTTGACTGCTTTCTCATTCTATAATGCTTTCCTACCTTTCTCTTCTTTTTGCTTACTGTTTTCTGCATAATAACCAGAATAAATTCACAGCCAGCTATTTATATCCTTTTGCCTCTTCTCCTTCTTTGCTGTTGAGAGCAGCTCTGCCATCTTTTCTACTCTCTCTTCTGAAAAGCCATGTTCTTTGCACATGAACCCGACGAGTCCCTCCTTATCCAGAGCAGTATCGGTGATAAGTTTGTGGAATTCGTTGCCGCTAATTTTTTTGATGTCTGGCTGGAGGAATATCCTTTCTACTTCTTCTGCACCTTCTATGCACGTATTGTACTTTGACATTAGCGCATTCTGTATGTCTTCCAGCGTGTCTGCCTCTTTTGTTATCTTAAGTGCTGTCTTAGGCCCTACCCCTTTTATTCCATCGTTGAAATCAGTTCCTATCATCATGCCTGCCCATACTAGCTGCTTTCTGCTTATCCCAAAATTTGAGAGAAGATCCTTTAGAAATATCTTTTCAGGTTTTACATTTATGAAAACGTTCTTGCCGGGAAGCTTCCTCTTTCCCGTTATAGTTACGTTCCTTATTACGAGCTCCGCCCCAAAAAGGAAGGAGTCGTAGTCCTGACTTGCTGAAGCGTATGCCAATCCGTTCTCTACAAGGTAAGCTGCTTGTGCCTCCCCTTCGCTGGGAGCCTGTATGAACGGCATGCCCATATACCCTAGGAGCTCCTTTGCGCTGCTTACCACTTCCTTGGTTATCCTTGTGCTTGCCATCGCATGCGTCCTAGCCTCTTCAAGCATTCCCTTCTCCTGAGCGCTCTTCCACTCCTCCATTGCCTTCTCCCTTCTGCTTATCCTCGCTGCTATCGTCTTGCTCTTAAGGGTCGGAGGTATTCCGTCGAATACGAAGACAGGTATTGCACCATAGTTGAGAAGATTTGTCGTCCTGTAGAGAAGACCTGACAGATGACTTGTTATCCTTCCTTTTGAGTCGGTAAGAGGAGTGCCGTCAGGCTGCCTTATTATCGATAGGAATTGGTAGATAGTGTTGTATGCATCTATTGCTATTACCTTATCCTTAAGCTCATCGAAGGACAGCTCCTGCTTCACCTCGCTTACAAGCTTGCTTATGTCTACAGCTATCTACTCACCG
>JAMDBP010000016.1:5929-7965 GCA_023487825.1 Candidatus Martarchaeota archaeon | reverse complement strand
GCATTCAAAATATCCAAGGACGGCCGCTCCGTGATTGACCTTTATGAAGAGCCTGAGATAGTGCATGTCGGATATTGTAAGCAGAGGCTCTATCCCGTAGTTGAACTGCGAGGCGTTCCTTGCGACGAAACCGAGCAGTATCCTTGCCCCTGCCTCCTTGCACAGCTCGGTGTGCATCGGCACCGCGCCGTATATCTTCATGCATGCGTTTGCATGCGCTCCATGCAGAACCGCAGTATCCGTAGCGGTTATCATAAGGAGCGTGCCGTCCTTGGATATTTTGAATGCATCATATATGAGAGGTGCAGGGGTCCCGAAAGGGTCTATGTCTATTACGTCGAAGCGCTCACCAGAGGTATTCGCAAACTCCTGGAAGCTTACGTTCCTCACGTCTGCCTTTATGCCGTTCGCATCTGCATTTGATAGCGTGCTCTCATAAGCTTCTTTATTCATGTCTATGAGCACAGGATTCTTTATCCCGGCTTCTATGGCATACCTTATGCCGCGTATGCCTGTTGCCGAGGTCGCATCCAGGAGCCTTGAGCCTTTAGGGGCGTTTGCCTTAAGGAAGGCTGTTGAGATTGACCTTAGGGAGTGCATCTTTGGATTGTAGAATACGCCCTTGCCGACATTGATCTCCGCGGAGAGCTCATTTATCTTCATCGTAAGCGCCCTTTATCTTAAGGATTGCATCCATCAGCCCGTGGGCGTATGCGATGCTTGAGAATGAGGTGTAAAGATCCTTCTTTTTTAGCCATGCTTCCGAATCCTGCGCATACATGCCTGCAAGCTCCACAACCTTCCTCTCCTCTTCAGTTAGAGCCAGCTTTGAGGCCTTGTTCATGCTCTCTGAGAAAAGTGAGATGTCCTTTCTTATCCGCTCTTCTATCTCCAACAAATTACCGTTCAGCTCTCCATGTAAGGGGCCAGGAAATAGGTTATCTGCGCATCCCCTACCTTGTAGCTCAGCTTGAGAGGCTCGTTTGATTTTAAGCTTATGTCTATGTAGCTTCCAGGAGGGCATGATTTTACCATGTTCTCTAGGAACTGAAGGTTGAACGTGGCTTCAGCGCTCTTCTCCGAAGAGATCTTCTTTATCGCGCTGCCATCGCTTAGGTGCTCCTCGTTCAGCTCTCCGGAATCTCCTCTGCAGTCTATCACGAACTGATCCTTAGTGGCCTTTAGGGAGATATACTCTGAGACTATGGTTGCGTCCTTTACGAGTTCCTTGAAGGTCTCCCCGTTTATCTCTATGTTGGCATCGAACTGCACGTTAGGCTCCTTCTCCACGCTCTTTCTTACGTCTATGAGCTGCGTCTTGAATCTTCGCTTTGACTGGCCCGAGAACTCCAGAGTGAGCTTGTTGTCATGCTCCTTCATTATGAGGGCCTCGCCGTCCCTCGCCCTTGACATTATCTTGCTAAGGTTGTCTATGTTAAGGCCAAGGCCTACGCTCTTCTCGACATCGTACTTGGAGAAGGCCTTGCTTGGCATGAAAAATGAGATCATGCTTATGCTTGAGGGGTCCATTGCCTTGAGAGTCACTCCCTCTTTGGTAACGTTGAATACCCCTTCATCAACAAGATTCACTATAGTGTCTATGCACTCCTTCCAATACTTCGCATTATCTATCCTTAATTCCAACATATCACCTGTGCAGAGCATCAGCAAAAAGCTATACAACTACTGATCGCGATAATAATATATAGCTTATCTTGCTTTTGGTGACATTACTGCATGCTGACATGAAGCTTTATATCTTAAAAACCCGCATGCTTCAGTATGATCTGCATAGCTTACTCCGATGGCGATCCGGTATCGAGGCATGCTGCACAATTCCTTATCAGGGAGTATGGCATTGATGAACGGAACAATAGGCAGATGCTTGGGGATGTAGAGCTGCTGAAGCTTGATGGCAGGCCCATAGACGCAAACTATATAGACGCAAGGGCTTATTCCGCCATACTTTTTATGAGCAGGCACAGCAGCGCGGCAGGAGTGACCTCCTTCACAGCTCATTCGCTTGGAAACTGGGG
>JAMDBP010000016.1:594-5919 GCA_023487825.1 Candidatus Martarchaeota archaeon | reverse complement strand
TTGTCTTTGAAGCGACGCATCATGGGCCCTTCCTTAATACGCCGTCTGCATTCATCGAGTTCGGGGGTAGCGAAGCTGCCATTAATGAACTGAAGCCTGCCGAAGAGCTGGGAAGGGCTGCGATCGGTTCGGCTGCTGCGGTATCTGAAGGAAGTGTCGAATGCTCAAAGGTAGCCATAGGCATAGGCGGCAACCATTATCCATCAAAGTTCACAAAACTAGCTATTGAAAAGGAGTATGCATTCGGGCACATAATGCCGAGCCATTCTTTTATAAAAGATGGCACCTCATGGAATACAGAGATGATCGGAGAGGCCTTTTCCAGGAGCGACCTTGAGACGGAACTTGCAGTCATAGAGTGGAAGAGCATGGGCTCCGAATTGCGCACATCAGTCATTAATAAGCTTGACGAGCTGGGGATCGATTATGAAAGAGTATAAGGCGGCTGTGTTCATTATAGGCGTGATGCTTCTTATCTGCAGTGTAAACGCACAGTATTGGTTCCAGTACGGGGCTACAGGGGATCAGGCGGTGTACCAGAATACAGGCGCAGCTGTCAGCATCCAGACTATTTACCAGCCGTACGTTAACAGCGGCTCCTTGGGATTCTGGACCGGGGAGAATCTTGCTAACGGGGCTTTCTTGCAGATCGGATATGTCATAGAGAACCAGTCAGGTGAATATCCCGATTACTGCAATCAGTACAATTGCACCTCTTCTGAATACATTAAAAGGGGCAATGCGGAATGGTTCTATGAATACTTCCTCCCTAATTCGAACTCCAGCGGATTTACAGGTGCCATAGGGCCTGATGGATCCGCAGGGACCAACGGCACTTTTAACAGATACTCTTTCTATTATTCCGGAGGAGAGTGGCACTTCCTTTTTAATGGCAATGTGATCGGGAGCGTAAACCTTGGCACGGGATCTTCAGGCAACAATGCGCCTGTTGCTTTCGGAGAGGTAGCCAACACCACGAGTGCAAACATAAAGATACTGCCGGTTATATTCTCAAACCTGTCGTTTTACAATTCTGCAGGGGCGGTGCACCCTGTGCCGCACGGTTATTCTTACATAGGTTATGGAGTAGGCAGCGAAAAGGCTTTGCAGAATCCGTACGGGGTGAAGGAGCTTTCCCCCAGGATAAATTACTTTGAGGTTGGTTCCGGGCTTCCGCAGAATAGCAACGGCTATCAGCTGTGGAGCTTTGGGTACCGTCTAAGCGTGGTATCCGGGTACGGGAACGCTAACTATAGCTCAGAATACCAGGCATACTCTGCACAGTCGATATCAGAGCCTAAATACGTATACATAAACGGCAGAACCAGGGAGGCTTTCCAAGGATGGGCAGGCACCGGGGCAGGAAGCTATTCCGGGCCTGATAATTCCACGTTTATATCGATTGCAGGCAATATAACCGAACGTGCGGAGTGGAAGACGCAATACCTGATAAATATAAATTCCACCCATGGGGCGGTTTCAGGGACAGGATGGTACGATTCGGGTAGTGCGGTGCATTATTCCGCTGAAAATTATACGGAGTATTACAACAGGACCGTAAGATATGTTTTCGCAGGATGGTCTAACGGAAACAAAAATCTTTCCGGACTGCTCTTTGCAGACTCTCCCGGCAATATAACGGCAATTTTCAACGAGGAGTATTATGTCAACGCAAGCTCTAAATACGGCAGGGTTGAAGGAGTCGGCTGGTATGTGAACGGAACCGACGCTGCGCTTACCATCAGCAATTATACAATAGACAAATCAAAGTTTGCGCGGATCTCCTTCTATCAGTGGAGCAACGGATCTTCCAAGCCCAACCTGAGCTTCACTGTAGAGGGGCCGGTCAGCCTGAATGCGCTATTCATGAATCAGTATCTTGCGAAATTCGATGCGATGGATGCTTATGGGAATAGGGTATTTCCATCGGAGATATACATAGACGGACAGCCTTATGGAAGGAACGTGTTCCTCTTCCCCAACCAGAGCTATAATGTAACCAGTGTCTACTACGACGGCATGCAGATAGCGCTGGATCAGAGGGTAAGCCTGTCTGGCAATGGTACGATATTCCTGAACCTGCCGCTTTATGACGTTAATGCCACATTCACGGATCTTTTCGGCAATCCGGTAAATCCATATGTATACGCCAGCTTTGCAAATGGCACATCGTCAAACCTGCAAAGCGAGTATGGAAGGATAAGTTTCGTGGACCTGCCTTACGGAAAGGTAAACATAAGCGCCACTTATTCCGGGATAACCGAATATGCTTCCGCGTCGATGGGAAGTGGCGTAAGGATGCTCTTCTTCTCGCCGTATGACATTGCCGTTCTTGTGGCGATAGTGGCTGTTGCGTTTGTAATATACTTCATTTCAAGATCAAGGCTCCATAGGAAGAGGTAAAAGATTATAATTACTCTGTAGGATTAGATAGTGGTAATATGCGCGTAGTGATGCTTATTCCTCCGAAGGACTTCAGGGACGAATCCGTATCTAGCTTGAAGAACATGCTTGAGAAGTGGGGAATAGAGGTGGTTCTTGCAAGCTACTCGAAAAAGGAGTGCGTCGGTTCCCATGGGGCCGTCTACAGCAAGTTTCTTAATGCAGGGCACATAAAGAGCGCAGACTATGATGCCATAATACTTATAGACGGGGCAGGGATCGAATCGTATAAGCTTTACGATTTCAGGCCGCTTCTCGAGACGGTTTCCTCATTCGCAAATACCGGCAAGATGATAGTAGGCATAAACAATGGAATAAAGATAATGGCGCGTGCGAATGTAGTTTCCGATATAAGGGTGGCTGCCCCGAATAACCAAGCCATAAAGGATATGATAAGGCTTTATCACGGCAAGCTCTCTGAGAATTATCTTGAGGATCAAAGGAACATAGTAACGCTTAGCGACCCTGAAAGGATAGACAGGCTATCAGATCTGCTTCTGCACAGGCTGGGGGCAAAATAGGCATTCCTCATTTGTAGAATATGTGCCGCTCTGCGCCGCATGCACACGTATATGCGATATAACCCTTTTCCGATACCACTCTGACCTTTGCATTTATGCCTGGGACAAGCGGATTGTGGCATGAACGGCATATGTAAAGACGCACATTATCTGGAATTTTTATCCTGTAGTGAGAGCTTATCTCTTCCGCTATGCGGATATATCGGCTGCCCAGGCCGTTCATCGGCGATTTTGGATTAAGGGACTCCTTTGCAAGATCGAAGAGCCTCGTTATCCTGTACTGCGCAACCTCCTGCTGCACCTTGTTCCCCTTCAAGATATCAACCCGCTTTTCTCCTCCTGAGAATGGCGTATGCGGCGCCAAGCAGCCCTATGATTATGATGATCAGGAGAGCGTACCCTATCGGGCTGCTTTGCTGTTCCGATGTGCCTGTAGTGTTGGAGATTGTCGTCGTATTTAGATAGGTGGTTGTATTGATGGCCGGAGGTATCGAAGTTGTGAAATTCTGGACTGAGGTGGTTTTCTGGGTGATGGGAGCAGTAGTTATCGAGGTGCTGTTTGGATTGCTGACATTATTCATGGCGCGCTCTATCCCTAGATAATCGCCGTATAACGTCCTGTTGAGTATTGTCAGGTTGACTATCTCTGTAAAATTGGTGGGATTGCCTCCTATCGCGCGAAGGTACAGCCTGTACATGTTCGAGGGAGTATGTATGGTTGGGGATACGCGTATATAACCGACAAACGGAGGGTATCCGCTGTTGTTCACCATCTGTATGCTTAGGTTATATTTTGAGAAAGAGCTTTGGTTCAGCAGTTCTAGAGTGGTATAGCTGCTTATGTTTGATAGTGGAAAGACCACAAAGCTGATGTTCCCGCTCTGATAATTGGGCATTACATCCGTGATGTTAATTATGATTGTCGAGTATCCGGTAGCATTTTGATTGGTTGAATTTGTATTGGCAGCATAAGATGTGGATATTAATGCAAAAACAAGCAACGTAAATGCATATGTATAAATGCGCATATTACCAGATAGAGATTAGAATCCCTATTTTAAATAAGTATATGCTTGCTAGAAAAATCCGAACTTCTTCTTGGACGTGCCTTTGTGCTCTTCTCCAAGTTCCTTTAGCTTTTCAATAAGGTCCTTCTCGTCTTTGGATAGGTCCTTTGGTATCGATATGTTTATGCTTATGATCTCATCTCCGATTGCACTGCCGTTAAATCTCTTTATTCCTTCATCCCTTAGGAATATGCGCTTCCCGGCCTGCGTGCCCCCTTCAATCTCTATCTCTTTTGTGCCATGAAGAAGCGTAGGGACCGTTATGCCGCCTCCCAGTATTGCAGTGTAGTAGGGGACTGAGACCTCTGCAAGTATATTGTCCCCATTCCTTTTGAATAGATGATGCTTCAGCTCGCGTATCTCTATGTACAGATCGCCATTGCCGTCCTTGCCGAAGTCGCCCATTCCTTCCAGCCTAAGGCGCAATCGCCATTGCCATCAGTAACCCCTGCAGGGATACTGACCTCAACATTCTCTGATGCGACTATTCCACCCTTTCCTGAACAGGTTCTGCACTGCTTGTCATAGTAGGTGCCTGCGCCGCCGCATGCTTCGCAGGTCGTGACCGTGTTTATGCTCCCGAACATTGAACGCTGCTGTTTTGAGACGTACCCTACTCCTTTGCATTTGGGGCACTTTGCAGGTTTTGATCCTGGTTCGCCGCCGGAGCCTGAGCATCGCGAGCACGCCTTAAGATGCTTTATGGTTATCTTCTTCTTTGTTCCTCTGGCTATCTCATCCAATGAGAGATCCATCCTGTAAAGTATGCTCTGGCCGACATTCCTCTTCTGTGCCTGCCCGCCGAAGAAGCTGCCGAACAGGTCTTCCGAGCCGAAGCCTCCGAAGTTGACGTTGAATCCGATGTCCCTGAAGATATCCTCGAAGTTGACCCCTCTGAAGATATCCTCCTGGGAGTACTGCCTGTTGAACATGTCTGGCCCGTATGTATCGTACTGTTTGCGTTTTTCCTCGTTCCCAAGTACGGCATATGCCTCGTTTATCTCCTGCATCTTCGTCTTGGCTTCATCGCTCTTATTCACATCGGGATGGTACTTCAGGACGAGCTTCCTGTAGGCTTCCTTGATCTGGGCTTGGCTAGTTCCCTTGGCTACTCCCAGAATACCATAGTAGTCTTTTGCCATGGTGCTACCTTATTTCTGCACTTTGAAATCGGCATCTACGCTTCCGTCTGATCCGCTGCCCTGACCGTCTTCGGAACCAGGACCTGGGGGAGCGGGCCCAGGCTCTCCCTGTTCGCCTTGGCCGTACATGCTGCCTCCGACCTTCTGCAGCTC
>JAMDBP010000016.1:0-584 GCA_023487825.1 Candidatus Martarchaeota archaeon | reverse complement strand
ATGCCTTGGTAATCCTCAGCCTTTATGGATTTGTCCAGGTCATCCCTTATGCCGGTTATGCTTCCTGCAACATCCGCAGGTATCTTGTCCTTGTAGTCCTTAAGGGTCCTGTCCGTAGTGTACAATACCGACTCGGCATCATTCTTGAGCTGGACCTTTTCCAGAAGCTCCTTGTCCTGCTCCGCGTTGGATTCGGCTTCCTTTATCTTCCTGTCTATCTCATCCCTGTTCATCTTGTTCGGAGCCATTACCTGCAGGCTCTGCTCCTTGCCGGTTGCTTTGTCCTTCGCATGCACATGCAGTATGCCGTTCGCATCTATGTCGAAGGTAACCTCTATCTGAGGTACTCCCCTTCTTGCAGGAGGAAGCCCGGTTAGCTCAAACCTTCCGAGTTCGATGTTGTCCTTTGCGAGACCTCTCTCGCCCTGCAGTATGTGTATATCGACCGTCGGCTGGTTATCATCAGCTGTCGTAAATATCTGGGATCTCTTTACAGGTACGGTCGTATTCCTGTCAATTATCCTTGTCATTATCCCTCCCATCGTCTCCAGGCCGAGAGAGAGTGGAGTGACATCAAGGAGAAC
>JAMDBP010000006.1 GCA_023487825.1 Candidatus Martarchaeota archaeon | reverse complement strand
CAACATCATTCATACACGGCGCCGTATCCAAAGGCAAGAACAACTACAACATAGCATAATCTAAGATCGACGAAAATCAGCAACAAATTCATCCTTTGCGGATATCCTACCCAAACATAACTGAGCGCTACAATATAAAAAGATAAGAATTCGCCAGGGTAGGGATTCGAGCCCTAAATCCCCGAAGGGAACTGGTTTGCTTTTTGCATCATTTGTAATCAGCTCTTGAGCAAACTCAAGACCAGCGCGTTACCAGATTCTGCCACCCTGGCACAACCTAAATCTATACTGTGCACATTTATTAAACATGCTATTTTTCATCAGCAAGGAGAGCACCAACAAATATAAATGCAAAACAGGAAGAATAAATGTTAATCATCAGGTGTTGATAGCTTGGCTAAACGCAATACTGGCAAAAAGAAAACGCAAAGGAAATCTAAAGAAGTAAGACAAAAGCTTCAAAGCAAAAAACTATCAAGAAATTATAAGATTGCACTAGTTGCAATAGCCGCTTTTGCGTTGATATACTCCTTAGTATTCATAATAGGCCCGTCAGCTTATGGGGATGATCCTACTTATCTCTCCCTGGCATACGGCGCAGCCACAGGAAATTTCATCGAAAGCTCATACATATTCAGCGTACGGTTATTCATGATCTTCCCGATAGCCTTCTTCTACAAGCTTTTCGGAGTCAATCTGTTCACCGATAGCATGTGGGACATACTCTGCTTCGTAGGCAGTGTCGTTGCCTCATTCTATATAGGCAGGGAGCTTTATGACGAAAAGGTAGGGCTTCTAGCAGCTTTCCTACTCTCCATATTTCCACTAACGGCGATACTTGCACCCACTGTAAGCGACAACATACCAATGATGTTCATGACCACCATGGCCATGCTCTCCATACTCTATGCGCAGAGAAGATCTTCCAAATTCTGGTACTTTGCAGCAGGCATATTCCTGATAGCATCACCATTGGTAACCCCTGAAGGTTTCATAATAATTCCAATTGCAATACTGTACCTGCTTGTAGAGCTGTTCAGGAAAAAGATATCAATAAACAGGACCTCTCTATATCTTATATACGGTATCTTTACTATAGGCGTAGCATTAATGGCATTCAATTACATTAATTCCGGGCACCCTCTGATAACCTACACTGCTAATTCAAATTACTTTAGCGCTATAGGGGTCATGAAAAACGGCCAGTATACTACAATAGGTTCTGCAAACCAGAATCTGAGCTTCTATCCGCAATGGATGCTACCATATAACATACTGCAGATAACAGCAAGCAACATATCAAGATTAAATCTCAACCCTATCTCCATATGGGATCAGATATACATAACTAATTTCAACATGGCAGGATTTTTCTTCTATGCACTTATTCTTGCTGCACTGTACTTAATATTAAGAAAAGAAAAACGCGCTTATTTTGCATTATTCTGGTTCCTCGCAGGTTTCCTCTATCTCGAATTCGGACCTATGCACTTTAGCCTTATCCCATTCGAGTATCTGCTCACACACAGGCTGCCAAGGTTCCTTACTCTGATAGCTGTGCCTACTGTGATAATAATAGCTATGGCATTAGTGAGATGGGCAGAAACAAGCAAGCAGCAGCTACATCTATTGGCAAGCAAAGGCGCATCAAAAATAAATCTTAAAACAATCCCTTACTCTGCAATAATCGCAGCTCTTGTCATAGTATTCCTTACAATCACTTCACTCCAGATAAATTTCACGCAGTATGAGGCAATGTCCCTTTCAAGATATGACACATTTACGATATCTAACTATCTAAATACGCTCCCAAACACTACTGTGATATACTATCCCGCAGCATATACGCAGATGTTTTCAAACATCGGAGTTTACATGCACTTTGACAACCTCAGCAGGCTGAGAGGACTTGACAACATACAAAACTGCACGTACATACCTGAAAATTCATATGTGGTACTGACAAAGTACGCAAAGATAGGATCTCTTAATTACACTCCTGATCCTCTAAACCAATGTCCGGGCTGGCAGACCGTGCTTTATCCTAATACCAGCCAAAATTATTCATCTGCGATAACAGGATATGCATATCCATTCAGGGCAGTGTTATACTATGTGAAGAGCAACCAATCAGGATGATTGTTAATAAGGCATAGTTATCTGGTAATAATGTAACCCTTTACCTTTTCGTAGAGTTCCTTTGCCTTTTTATCCTTCTCAAAATGCTCCCTTACCGGCCTTATCATCCTCTCAAGCTCATCAGCCACAAAGGCCTTAAGGTCCATCGGATGTATCTTGCCCTCTTTGTACATGCGCTTCAGCTCTTCATAGTTCTTGGCCTCTATAGCTCCCCCGAATTTCTGCGGTCTCTCTATTGTTATCGGTTTTGAGAAATCATCCAGTATGATAAGTTCAAGATAATTGAACATCGGATTACCTTCTATAACCTTTTCAGGGCAGTATGCATGGCCAACCTTTTCCTTAATCTCTTCGTAAGTATCATGAACAAGTATGGATGATCTTGGATCAGACTTTGACATCTTATACTGCATCAGCTCAGCCTCGTCCTGTGTCTTAAGATCATGGGGCTTGCCCCTAAGTCCCAGTATGTAAGGATGACTGACTACTACTGGCACCTTCCACTTGTACTTCTGTGCAACCTCACGCGCAAGTATGCTTGCCTTTCTCTGATCAAGACCCAACTGGCATATGTCTACATCCATCTGGAATACGTCGGTCACCTGCATGGCAGGATAGAAGAGCTGTGCTGCGTCAAGGGCATCTCCCTCTTTCCTTCCCATTATTGTTATAGCACGTCTGGCCCTGTCAAGCGAAAAAGCCCTTCCTACTTTTATGAACCTGTCCCAGTAAGAAAAATCATCCATAAGGTCCTTCGCCCAGACTATGTTTATTTTGTTTATATCTATGCCTGCACCCTTCCACGCCTCGACAAAATAGTTTCCAACATCTCTTATATGCTCAAGGTTTCCTCCCATCTTGTTGTTTATGAATGCAAAGTAATCGGCAATATACAGATTGAACTTTATGCCTATCCCAAGCATCTTATTTATCGTCTTTGCCCTGTATAATCCGGAGTGTATCGGCACCATGCCTGAAGGCTCAAAACCATCATAAGCTATGGGATGGGTGTTTGTCTCAAAAATATTTCTTAGATCCTCTACCGTTATTATCTCCTGAGCAAAACTTTTCATCACTTCAATCTTTGTCTCAATGTCCATGAAAACAGCTACATATCAGATACGATTCTTCTTTAATAACTTTATCGTGCAGATGCCTGATGGAACAGCACACATTTTTATTACTTTTTAGACATATAAGATAAAGCGACTAGATTAACAACGGTAATAATATGCCAGAACAAACGATCTCACCTGATGACGAAGAACTTCTTAAATTCATAGAATCCGCAAAGCCCAAGGTATACGTGGTAGGAGCAGGAGGAAGCGGATCAAACACCGCAACAAGGATGACTGAACTGCAGATAGAAGGAGCCACAGTAATAGCGATGAATACCGATGCACCTCACCTTGCAAGGACAAAGGCGCACAGGAAGGTGCTTCTGGGCAAGAAGATAACCAAGGGATTAGGTGCAGGAAGCGATCCTAAGGTCGGAGAGGAATCTGCAATAGAATCGAAGGAGGACATAAGGCATCTTCTGGGAGACGCACAATTAGTATTCATAACCTGCGGCCTTGGAGGAGGCACCGGAACAGGTTCAATACCGATAATAGCGCACGAGGCGAAAGAGGCCGGCGCACTTACCGTGGCAATAGCGACTCTGCCGTTCGGAAGCGAGGGCAAGATAAGGATGCGCAACGCTTTGGAAGGACTTGCGAGACTGAAAAGAGCAACCGACACAACGATAATAATACCAAATGACAAACTGCTCTCTGTTGCACCTGATTTACCCCTCAACATGGCATTCAAGATAAGCGATGAAGTGCTCTCAAATGCAACAAAGGGAATAATAGAGATGGTGACCAAACCTGGAATGGTCAATCTTGACTTTGCAGACCTAAGGAGCGTGCTTAAGGACTCAGGCTACGCCGTAATAGGCATGGGAGAGGCGAACGTTGCACACCAGAGCGACAGGACGAAGATAGCTCTTGACAATACGCTGAAGAGTCCCTTGCTAGATGTAGATACCTCAACAGCAAAGAAGGCCCTAGTCAACATAATAGGCGGAGAGGATCTTACTCTAAGGGAAGCTGAAAGAATCTTCCAAGAGGTATCAAGCAGGATAAGCCCTGATGCAATGCTCAAATGGGGAGCTAGAATAGAACCGATGATGCAGAAGAGCTCGCTTAAGATAATGGTCGTACTCGGTGGAGTGGAGTTTGCAGAATACACTGAAACAGGAATAAAAGAGAGAGTCGGCGCAACAGAGGATATAGATCTGGACCAGATATTTGATGAGTAACTGATTACATGAAGATAAACCTTAACCCAATTCCTAGGCTAAAGAGATTCTATGCTGATTCAAAACACATAATCAGCGTAAGCTACAAACCAGACACAAGCACATTCAAAAGGACCCTGAAGATAGTGCTTATAGGGGTAATAATACTGGGAACGCTGGGATTCATAATAGCTGAGATAATAAATCTTCTTATCCTGTAATCTATCTAGCAGATGTTCATGAAAATAGAGATAGACTTTACCAAGTCTGCGCAGCAGAATGCAGACAGATACTACAAGATGTCAAAGGTAGCCAAGAAGAAAGCGGAAGGCGCTTTGGCTGCGATAAGCGAAATGGAAGCAAGGCAGAAGCACGCAGAGAAGAGCGTAAAGAAAAAAGAGCTCAAGGAGAAAAGGGAGCAGAAGTGGTACGAGAGATTCAACTGGTTCTTCGCAAGCGACGGTTCCCTTGTTATCGGCGGCAGGAGTGCGAAACAGAACGAAGAGATAAATGCCAAGCACTTTGAAAACGGGGACCTGTTCTTCCATGCAGACATATTCGGCGCATCGGTAACAATATTGAAAAAAGGCGAGAGTGCTTCTCCTGAGGTAAGGGAGGAGGCTGCAGCCTTCGCAGGAGCTTTCTCAAAAGCTTGGGAGAGTGGTGCATCCACAGTAAATGTATATGCGCTAAAAAGAGAGCAGGTCTCAAAGTCAAAGGAGAAGGGCTCCCTCGGAACCGGTAGTTTTCTGCTATCAGGGGAGAGAGAGTGGCACAAGAACATGGCTCTTGAGCTTGCCGCATTCACAAAAGAGGAAGCAGACAACATGGTCTTCACAGTATCGCCTGTTCCAACTGCAATAGCATTAGGCATAAAGAAAAGGGCGATGATAAAACCAGGCAAGGACAAGAAATCAGACGCTGCAAAGAGAATCGCCAAGATAACCGGCTATGAAGACATAGACTACATAATGCAGCATCTGCCTCCGGGTACCTTCAGCGTATCCTGACTACTCCTCTTTCGCCGCCCTGTCAAGTGCCTTCTCTATGAATTTATACGCCTCTTCAGCGCCTTTCCATCCTTCTGTCTTGGCCCACTTTCCAGGCTCTATGCTCTTATAGTAAGAGAAGAAGTGTGCTATCATCTCCTTGGTGTGTTCATCAAGGTCCTTTACATCATTTATGTTTTTAGAAGAAGGATCTATCTTTTCAACAGGGACAGCCATTACTTTCGTGTCTATGCCTTCCTCGTCCTTCATCAACAAGACCCCTATCGGCTTAACCTTCACTATAGTCCCAGGAGCGAATGAACTTGCAGTTATGACCATTATGTCAAGAGGGTCATCATCCTCTCCAAGGGTCTCAGGTATGAATCCATAATTGTAAGGATATACCATGGATGTGTGAAGTATCCTGTCCACTTTTATAACCTCATTCTTTTCGTCATATTCGTACTTTATATTCGAACCCTTAGGTATCTCCAGAAAAGCATTCACCTTCTTCGGAGCTTCATCTCCTATCTTTACATTCATAAAATCACATCCGACTTATAGTTATGAAATTTAATAAAACGTTCCATTGCGGAGTATATATAATATTTTCCAGGACAAATCTATCATGCCTCCGAAATATATAGTTGTGTTAGGTCTGCTGATGAGCGGCCTGGGCAAGGGAGCGGTAACATCTGCTATAATGAAGATGTTCGATTTTTATGATCTCAAGGTCTTACCGGTAAAGTTTGACGGATATTTGAATTACGATTGCGGCACAATGAATCCCTACAGGCACGGAGAGGTCTTTGTGCTTGATGACAAAAGCGAGGTTGATATGGACTTCGGCCTTTATGAGCGCTTCCTGAACAAGAACCTTACCGGAGACCTTTCAATAACCGGAGGCAAGCTCTTCTCAAAACTTGTGACAAAGGAGAGGAAAGGAGGTTTCCTTGGAGAAGACGTCCAGATAATCCCTCATCTTACAAATGAGGTAATAGACAATATAGAGACTATCTACAAGAAGAAGGAACCTGACGTCCTTGTAATAGAGGTCGGAGGGACTGTGGGGGACATAGAGAACAGTTACTTTATAGAGGCAATGAGGCAGTTCGCGACAAATCATGACGTTACCTTTGTATGTCTCACATATGTGCCTGCACTAGATGTTGTCGGCGAGCAGAAGACAAAGCCCACGCAGATAGGGCTAAGGCAGCTGCAGCAGGTAGGAATATCTCCAAACGTAGTAATATGCAGATCAAAAGCCCCGCTCGAGAAAAAGGCAAAGGAAAAAATCTCACTCTTCTCAAATCTAGAGCATGAGAGGGTAATAGACGACTCCGATGACTATACTATATACAATTTACCGCTACATTTTATGGATCAGGGACTGGATAAAATCCTGCTAAAGGATCTGGCTCTTTCAGGCAGGATAAACAAAACCAAACTTAAAGCATGGAGAAGCATGACAGACAAAATCAGGAATCCTAAGGGCAAGGTAAACATAGGCATTGTAGGCAAGTATACTGATCTTAAGGACTCTTATGCAAGCCTGCGTGAAGCCCTGATACATGCAGGAGCTTTCAACAATGTACGTGTAAATATAGACTGGATAGAATCGACAGATCTTGAGAAGAAGGACAGCGTAAAGAGACTTTCAGGACACGATGGCATAATAGTTCCAGGAGGATTCGGCAAGCGAGGTACAGAAGGCATGATAAACGCAATAGAGTATGCTAGGGAAAATCAGACTCCGTTCCTTGGACTCTGCCTAGGCATGCAGCTTATGGCTGTCGAATACGCAAGGAACGTATGCGGAATGAAGGATGCAAATTCCACGGAGATGAACCCAAAGACAAAATACAAAGTGATAGACATCATAGAATGGCAGCGTGGAATAAGGACCAAAGGAGGAACCATGCGGCTTGGCGCATACGAATGCGTCATCTCTCCGAATACGCATTCCTATAATGCATACTCTAAAAATAAGATAACAGAACGGCACAGGCACAGGTACGAATTCAACAACAAGTACAAGCAGACTATGACGAACAAGGGTCTTGTAATCGCAGGGACAAATCCCAAGGAAGACCTTGTCGAATTTATAGAATGGAAGACAGGTTTCGGAGTAGGGACTCAGGCGCATCCGGAGCTGAAATCAAGGCTGGAAAGCCCTGCACCATTGTTTGTAAGCCTAATTAAAGAAGCTGTACACAGATCAGCTAGAAAATGATCTTAGCAGATCAAGAACCTGCTTAGCCCCTGCCTTCGATTCGCCGAATTTCCTATTCCTGAATACATACGGCACATCAGATACCTTTATGCTGTTCTTCTTAACGCACTTCAACAGGTCAAAGAGTACCTTGAAGCCTCTCCCTACAAACCTGTTCTTGTTTCTGGAATACACATTCATGAAAAATTCCCTCTCAACACCGAAGAAACCTGAGAAGATGTCTCCGCAAGACTGGGATCCGCGCAAGAATAGTACGGCATACCCTATTATTATGAGGCTCTTCGAAACAAATTTCCTGTAAAACGGCCAATCCTCGACCTCTGCCCTTATGCCTACAACTACCTTGTCTCCCTCGAGAAGCCTGTCTGCTATCTTTCCGACAACCTGATAAGGGTGCTGCAAATCCGCATCCATGACTATCACGTACTTTGTCTTGCTCCTTTTTATCCCATCTATAACACTTGCTGTAAGGCCCTTCTCCCTTCCAAGATTCTTCCTATCTATGACCTTTACATTGCCATACTTCTTATTCATACGAAGGGCCTCCTCCCTAGTGTTGTCCTTTGAACCGTCATCAGCCACGATAACTCCTATCCCACTGTACCTTTTCTTAAGCCTAGATATTAATTCTGCAACGTTCTTACCTTCGTTAAGCGTTGGCAAAACAACCGTAAATTCTT
>JAMDBP010000037.1 GCA_023487825.1 Candidatus Martarchaeota archaeon | reverse complement strand
CACCTCGTCTTTCTGCTAACCGATCTTCTTCTAGGACTCGCTGGAGTTTGGACCTCAGCCTGCGCTTCCTTCTGCTTTGGGCGGCCCTTTATCTCGTTCTTGAGCAGTATTATGAAGATCAGTATCAGCATTATGAATATTAGCGTCAGCATCCCGAATATCTCATTGAGTTGCTCCTGTATGCCAGCGTAGCCCTGCGGAGAGACGGCAGTGTAGTTTATGAAGTTAGAGCTTATCTGCCTGTTTGCATTGGATAGCTCTGATGACAGAAGTGCAGCTGAGTATGCGCTTACAAAGTAGCTTGACTGCAATGAGGAGTTATGTGTCTGGTTTGCCTGGTCTATGAAGAATGCTGACTGTATGTCAAACTCCTTTGCCCAGATTCCGTATTGATTGCTTGTCGCAGCATTGTATGCTGCTTGCGCAGAGCTCCTGTTGGCAACAAGGTTTGATCCGAATATGTTTGAGTATACTGAACCGTATATGGATACGTAGTAATTGCCGTTCTTGAATGCCTGTGCGGCAATTCCCAGGTAAGTATTTGGCAGAGACCTTGAGGTTGCGTTTGACAGATAGCTCTCTGCTATGCTTCTTATGTTGCTATCGTATGTAACGTTGGTACCTCCCATAGTGTATGCAGTATTGTACATTGTGGAAGCAGCCTTGCACCATGCGTATGCCGTTCCTACATTTCTTAATGCAAGGGTTATCCCGTCGCTTGATGTTGAAGAGTTTAACTCAGATATTGATTCGTTTAATGTCTGGTTTGCAAGAGCCTGCCTGAACTCCCCTCCTATTACATATTCGTAATTAAGTGTGGTGAGTTGCGGTGCCGAAAGGGAATTGCAGTAGTCCTGCACCTTTGCAAGAGTAGCAGATGCATTATTCAAGGATGCGTTGTTTATGCTTGCAAGGGTAAACGCATCTATGTATTCGTTGAATGCGAGGTCAGAAGCAGTATACAGATATCCCTTTGTACCTATAGAAGAGTACGCTCCTAGTACAGAGAGCATCTGTTGCTTGAGTGAAGAGAAGTTGCTGCCTATGGAGTTTATCTCATCAGCAGTCATGTTCATTGTCATGTTCTCTAAAGGGTAGAAGTAGGAGATGTTGCATGCGTTGCATGTCTGGTTCGCGTTTGGAAGCGTTGATACAGAGTAATTCTGGCTGTAATTGAAGCTCATACTTTGAGGAGCCTTGGTTCCGAAAGCGTATTGTATAGCTTGGGATACGTTCTTTACCTCTACAAGTCCTATTCCAAGATTCTGCTGCGCTGCGTAGTAGAACATGCTCTCTATAGATGAATTAGGAGCATATGGAACTATCAGGAAGGACTTGTCTGCTGCCTTTGCAGCTTCAGCCTTGTCAAATATACCTCCAATCAGTCCTGCAGTTCCGTTAGAGGATATTGTCCCAGTAGCTGCAAGATTCTGGTTTATAGTCTTGTGCTCAAGCCCGGATATGGCAAGAATTGTAAATGAGAGACCTGCGCTCGGTCCTGACACAGGACTGTTATTGTCATTTATGTAATATGAGAAATTGTATGCGCTTTCATTGACTCCAAGATAATTTGCAGCATATGCTGCACCTATCTCTGCAGATTGCAGGGTGTCCTGTGCAACGCTTGAAGGTCCGGATACAGTAACCGCTCCTGTGCCTCTTGTAACGTTTAAGCGTATGTTTGTAAGCTGTCCGGATGTTGCACTCACTACTGCAGGGTCATAGATCTGGGTGCTGTAAGCGTTTGCAAGCCCTGCAAGCATGAATCCTAACACTACCAACGATAATAGAGTTGTCTTTTGCATAGTATTCCCGTGGTTAGGATTTGCCATAGTATGTTTTTATACCTTTTATCAGAATTCGTTTATCGTTCTCTGGCCGTTTGCCTTCTGCTGTACGGCATCCTTGAATAGTTCAACAATGCCGAACACTCCGTCATATCCCGGGGTTACCTTTATCCTCTCTTCCCTTACCCGCTCTATCGCCTTGCCAACCTCCCTGTCTGCAGCTTCAAGATCCTCCGGCTTCGCATTTATAAGCGCATTCATCTCGTTTCCGAATTTAGTTATCATCTTGCTGTATGCACCGGTTACCTGCGCAGTACCCTGTCCCTTTCCAGTAACCTGCGAGATTATCTCTATCAGAGGCACTGCGTGCACATATGATGGTGCGTTTTTAGGGACGTATCCTTCTTCCCTGTCAGCAAGTTCATCAACCCTGTGCATAACGCCTATTGTAAGCTTTCTCCTGCATACAGGGCATATGCCATTATATCTCTTTGACTGTTCAGGACTCAGGGATACCTTGCAGTTCCTATGCCCATCAAAATGATACTTCCCCTCTTCAGGGTAGAATTCTACTGTCATTCGTATATTTTTGTTGCTGGTTATCGCATTGGCAAGCTCCTTGTATGAAGGTTCTTTCAGATCAAACACAGTAGCCTCTCTTGCAAGTTTAGGGAGTGAATGTGCATCACTGTTAGACAGCATTGCGTATCTGTCAAGCTTTGACACTCTCCAGTTCATCGGAGGGTCGCTTGACAATCCTGTCTCGTATCCGGATATGTGCTTTGCTGCGCTGCCGTATGCATCCTCCATTGAGTTGAAACCTGACATGGCGCCTAGTGCGCCGAACCATGGTGTCCATATGTGCGCCGGAAATAGTATTGCTTCTGGGCATGCTTCCTTTATCTCGTTTGCAAGCTCCTCTGCAGAGATCATCAGCACAGGCCTTCCGTCAATTCCCAGATTTCCGTGCTTTGAGAGTGAGCTGTTTATGCTTTCAGCATCAGTTATGCTTGGTGCAATGATACAGGTATGGACCTTCTTCGCACCCTTGCCCTCTGGATTTGATATTGTGCAGACCTCAGAGCTGAGCACGAAGTTTATCCTTTCATTATTAGCATGATACATTCCTTCAGATCCTTCCTTAAGTGATGACTTGAGCTCCTCCATCCATTTAGGATGCGTGAAGTCCCCCGTACCTATTATGTTTATTCCCTTCTCTTCTGCAGCTCTCTCTATGTTCTCTATAGTGAGCTTGTCGCTGCATGCTGCAGCGTATCTTGAATGTATGTGAAGATCAGTTATGTAATCCATGATTACACTTATTTTTTATATCCGAATTTCCTGAGCAGCTCCCTCCTCTCCTTTACATCCTGCTCTGCCTCAACTCCTGCGCTCTCATTTCCGTCAACTATCCCTATTATCGATGCGCCTTGTTCCGTCCTTGCAACAAGGACCTGAACAGTGTTTGCGGTTGCGCAGTAGATATTGGATACCTCGCTCACCGACTTTATGGCATTTACAACGTTTATAGGAAATGCGCCCTTGAACATTATCATGAATGAGTGGCCTGCCCTTACCTTCATCATGTTCTTCGCTGCAAGCGAGATTAGCTGTTCGTCGTTTCCTTCCTTTCTCACAAGCTTCTTCCCGCTCGCCTCTGCAAATGCTATTCCGAATTTCGCAGATGGAACTGCGCCTGCCATTGCTTCATAAAGATCCTCTGCGGTCTTGATGAAACCTGCATGCCCTATGATTATCTGGGTCTCTTCGTCCTTATCTATGCCTATGGCTTCTATCTCCATGAACTACACAAATGAAAACCTGTATGAACAGGAAAAGCTTGCGCTTTTCACTTGTTCATAAGTATCTCTATCGAGCTTACCTTTGACTTTGTACCATCTTCGTTGGATATCTCTTCCGAGTTTATGGTGATGTCACTCACTGCAAGATCGGTAAGGAACCTGTTCCTCGATATTTCAGCAACGTCAACTGCGCGTGAGATAGCATTGCCTCTTGCCCTTATCTTCACGTTCTTCGCACCGTTGTTGAACTGCGTTACCACTGCCAAAACATAGTTCATCGTAGGCTTCTTGCCTATTAGGACTACATTCTCCTGTGCTGCTTCTCTAATTGTTTCTGTGCTCTCTACCATTGTCTCACCTTAAGCAAAACTAACTGATCAATTATATGTTGCCTGATAAGATATTTAAGCTTAATACCATTTATCTGTTCCATTAGATATGATGTTTTTGATGTTCAAACCTAATGGTTGTATGTATATGTGTGTATCCGCCGTAGAGAATAGGTATAAATATTTAATCCTAATGATAAATGAGTAGAAATAGCTGGTGTGTTCCATGGTAAAATATGTAATTGCAGAGCAACTAGTCGGCAAGCAGGTCGTTACTAACGACGGATTTGACCTCGGAAAGTTCGAGGATGCAGAGCTAAATGAGACAAGCGGCAAGCTCAGCGTGATGGTTATAGAACCTAACGTAGACAGCGAGTATGTCAACAAGCTCAACATAAAGAGCGGCAAGCTGCACGTCCCATACTCAAATGTCGTTGCTGTTAACGATCTCATAGTAGTCGACAGGAAGGGTCTCTGAAAGGTGATCTTATTATTATAGCCGGCGGAGACGAGGCCGGTAGGGGCGCGGTACTCGGCCCCTTAGTTGTTGGGCTGGTTAGTGTAAAGAAGAGCAAGGAAGCAAAGTTCAGCAAGATAGGGGTCAGGGACTCGAAGATGCTCACCCCTAGGAAGAGGGAGTTCCTGTACGATGAGATAATCTCCATAGCTGATGAAGTTAGGAGTTATAGCATAAGCAGCGAGGAGATAGACCAGGCGATAAAGAGCAATGTGTCTTTGAACCAGCTTGAGGCACTTAACTTCGCAAGGCTGATAGACTCGCTAAAGGCAGAACCCAACAGAGTCTTCCTTGACTCCCCTGATGTAATCTCAGAGAGGTTTGGTATGCGCGTAAGCCTCTTCTCTTCAAGGAATATGCATGTTAAGGGAATAAAGAAGAAAGGGCAGAAGAATGAAGGCATAGTTCCTGCTGATTCCAAAAGGATATCGGTAATAGCAGAGCATAAGGCCGATTCCGTCTATCCTGTAGTATCAAGCGCGAGCATAATCGCAAAGGTCACACGGGACAGGGAGATAGAGAGGATAACAGACCATCTGGGAATAGACATAGGGAGCGGATATCCCTCTGATGCACAGACAATAGATGCTATTAAGGACAATCTTGCAAACGAGAAGTTTGCGAAGTTCATAAGGCAGAGATGGAAGACGATGCAGATAATAAGGCAGGCACGCATGAACGAATTCTTTTAATCCTTTCCACAGCCCTTAGGCTATTTTTATATATCACTTGTTCGCAGACCTTTCTAGTGCTTTGATGAACAAAACGCAGTCTAAACAATTAGGGTTTGCAGTAGAGCTCGCCAGGGAAGCGGGAGAGATTATGAAGAACAGCGTGAGGAAGGAGCTTAAGATAGAGGTAAAGGATGATAAGACCATAGTTACTGATGTTGACAAAAGGATAAACAACATGGTTATAGACGCGATACAGAAAGAGTACCCCAAGCATAACATACTTGCAGAAGAGTACAGCCCTAAATCGAAGAATAGCGATTATACCTGGGTGTGCGACCCTGTGGATGGCACAATGGTCTTCTCAAAGGGCATACCCATGTCTGTCTTCTCAATAGCGCTTGTTGAAAATGGCATGAGCTTAATAGGAGTCATCTATGACCCTTTCCAAGATAAGATGTTTACAGGTGTCTATGACAACGGCGCAACACTGAATAATGATAAGATATCTGTATCGACCGAATACTCTTTGCAGGGAGCGGTCATAGGCATGGCAGCCTGGAAGAGCGCACAGCGCGACATAAGAAGATCGTATAGCACATTTATAGACAGGGGAGCGAGCGTGCTTATGCTGGGTTCGATAGCACATATGGGGGCATTGGTAGCCTCAGGTGAACTCTCTGCAAGCTTGCATCCGGCCAGAATGCCTTATGATACTGCAGCTGCAAAGGTAATAGTTACAGAAGCAGGCGGCAGGGTTACAAGCCTGTCAGGCACCAGCCAGTCCTATGATGGACCTATAGAGGGAGCGATACTCTCGAACAGGCTACTTCATGACAAGCTGGTTGATGTCGTAAGGACAATATCAGAACCATATCACACTTACAGCGAGGATATCACAGATGAATTTACATCGTAAGGACAGCAGCAGAATCTTATCTCGCTTACAGCGAGTAATGCTCCTTTATCATCTTTGCAGTCTCTTCAGGATTAATCCCAGTATTGTCTATCTCATAAGACTGCACGAAGCTTATCCTTGAAAAAACATCGTTTGAGTCTACAAAGTTATTGAATAGGCTTATGTCTGTAAGTTTGCCGAACTCCTTCCTTGATGGCTCTGAAAGCCTTGATTCGAGATGCTTCCTGTCGCATAGCAGATGCACAAAATGAACATCTCCGCCATGCTTCTCTACCGCTTCCACAATATCCTTTATGAATTTGTCATCATTGCCTTTTATGTATACGGAGGTCATTATCAGTCCGTTTATCCCTTCCTGCGAAGCCACCTCTATCAGCCCTATCCTATACCTGTCGAGCAGCTCCCAGAATTTTGCATTGCTCCTGTCAAGCACAGACTCTATGAAATCTATTGCAAGATGGTTGTGGAAGACCTTGTATCCTGTAATTCTGGAGAGTTCCTTTGACACAGTAAGCTTGCCTGCAGCAGGCGGCCCGTAGATTACAATTAGTTTCATGATGAAAACACCATTACGTCTGATACTTTAAAAGCACAATAACAAACCGCAAATGTCGTTATATAACGAATAATAGGTAATTAGAGGCATATTTTAATAAATCAGGTTTTTGCAGCTATTTCCGGTAATAATATGAATGCTGCAGTAAGAACGATGCGAAAGAATACAGAGAAGGTAGTTTTGTCGAAGTGCGATTTTGCTATTTTTGAAGCGAAGAAGGCAATACCTGAAGGGCACAGGCAGGCAACGGTATCGGAGGTTGCTGTCATGTACAGGAATGATCCCTCTTTCAGGAAGGAGATTAGGGAAGAGAATGGATGGGTGATTGTAGATAAGAAGGGACTTGGTCGTGAAGGGGACATGGAGATACTTGAGGATGGGTCTTTAGTAAATATGGACAGGAATAAGGCAGATTCGTTGCCTCCTGAAAGGCATGCCAAGTATTACAAGGGTGCAGGCCAGGCGATAGTCTGCTGCAGTGATTATGCAGGCAAGTTCATGTCCTTTGACATAAGCACTGACCATGACAGTTCAGGAAAGTTCAGGGTAGCTTATGTGAGAGATGTGAATGCGCCGCAGTCAAAAGCAGTAAAGGCAGCAGCCAGGAGCAGATAAGGAGAATTCTGCTGACTGAGCAGAATTAGAGTGAAGGCCAGTGTTAGTCTTTGAGAATTCAACGGTGTGACTTCTGTTTTTGTTGTCTATCTAAATCCCTCTTTATGGAACGGACAAACCAGCGCAAACACAACGCCAGCCCAACCACACATACAAACAAAACCGCAACGAATATCAATAGTCCAATCCATGGAAAACTCATTATATCAGATACAAAATCATCCAAAGTCATTTTTAAGCTTTGTAGGCAAGTCGGACAAGCTTCAATTCAATGTGCCAGAGTTCAAGATACTGGGCTGGAATACAGAAGATTCCGATAGGTATCAAAAGAAGAGAACGCACCAGTTAGAACTTAATTACATCAACAAACTTTTTTATCAGAATCTTGAGTTACTGATTGTCCACTGGCTTTGCTTGATAGTCCCAGATCATTTACAGTGGGGAGCCTGCCAGTTGCCTTTTTTGAATATATAGTTATGCCGTCTTTCATCACTTCGAATGATCCCGATTGGCCCGGAATAAGCTTTAAAGAAAATTCTTCATTGTGAGCATTGCTTTCCAAAACCTTTTGGGCCATTTCTATAGCAACTGGAAGATAGCAGCCAACACAGAATCGCATTTCGTATTTCATCAATTCACCTTTATATAAATACTACAAAAGATAAAGTATTTATACTACAATGTTCAAACTATTGTAGATGCTATGAAGAATCAAAGTAGTGAAGCTAAGACTTATTGTTTTTGTGCTCTCGATGGCACCATGAATCTTTTAGGAAAGAAGTGGGTCCTTTTTACGATAAATGTGATTGGAAATCATGGAACTGTTAGGTTTACTGATCTTTCTAGAGAATTGCAAGGCATTTCGCAGTCAACGCTCGCTTGGATACTTAAAAACCTCGAGCATGCAGGCATTGTTGAGAGGAAATCTTTTGCAGAGATACCTCCAAGGGTCGAGTATTCGCTAACAAGAAAGGGCAGCGAGCTGAGAAAAGCGTTATTACCCCTGCTTTTCTGGGCTGCAAAGCAAGATGATTACTCAAAGAAGGTTGAGAAGTGTGATCAGAACCAGTACGTCAGAGTCAATATAATCTAAGATTAGCTATTGTGGGTTATACAGTGTCAAATATACTTTTTGTTTGCAAAGAAAACGAATACAGGAGCCAGATAGCAGAAGCATTATTCAATAGTATGACAACAAAACATCATGCCACAAGTGCGGCAGGCAAAGAGCCGGCCAAAGAAGTAAGTAAAGATGCGATATCATTGTTAAAAATAACATATGATATAGACATGAACCAGCAGAAACCCAAAAGGCTTACTAAATCATTGCTTGATAACGCCGATAAGATAATAATATTGTGC
>JAMDBP010000024.1 GCA_023487825.1 Candidatus Martarchaeota archaeon | reverse complement strand
GCGCCACGGCTACTGCCGCCGTCTGATGGTTATGTGGACCGCCCTGCATGCCTGGTATTATCGTCTTGTCTATCTTCTTTCCGAGATCCGGATCCTTTTCCATGCCTTTGTCTGTGACCATTATCATGGCTCCTCTCGGGCCCCTTAGCGTTTTGTGGGTGGTGGTCGTGACCACATGCACATAATCGACAGGGCTCTTGTGCATGCCTCCGGCAACCAGTCCGGCTATATGCGATATGTCAGCCACAAGGTACGCGCCCGACTCATCAGCTATCTTCGAAAATTCCTCAAATGGGAACTCTCGCGGGTAGGCAGTGTAGCCGACCCAGATTATTTTCGGCTTATGCTCCCGGGCAAGCTTCCCTGCCTCTTCGAGGTCTATGCTGCCGTCTTTTTTAACGTGATACGGTATGCTCCTGAAAGCCTGTCCTGTGATGCTTGTCTTCCATCCGTGTGTCAGGTGTCCACCGTGAGTAAGGTCGAGACCCATTATCGTGTCTCCGGGCTTGCATATCGCAAAATACACCGCAAGGTTTGCAGGCGAACCCGAATAAGGCTGCACGTTGGCATACGGTACCTTGAAGAGCTTCTTTGCGCGTTCTTATGCGAGCGTCTCTATCTTGTCGATGAATTCGTTGCCACCGTAGTATCTTCTCCCAGGATAACCTTCGGAGTATTTATTTGTGAGTATGGAACCGGAAGCTTGCATCACTGCAATGCTGGTGAAGTTCTCCGACGGTATCATCTCCAGCCCATCCTGCTGCCTGGAGAGCTCGGATTTGATGTATTCGTATAATTCAGGATCTGCATCCCTTACTTTATCATACCACATAAAAAGACCCTAAGATATCTTAATGAAAAATAATTTATGGCTATTTTGTGCAGGTTTTTACCGCACTGCTTATTTAAAGTGGAACGAGACCTCTCCTGCCCAGCTCTTTGGCAGCTTTATCCCGGTCATGTAGCTTATCGCTGCAAACTGGCCCTGATGATGGGTCTCGTGCTCTATCAGCATCTGCACCACACCGTAGGCAGATCTCTTCCTGCCCATAGCCTCGTATACCTGTGACCCCCAGTCAGTTATCACTGATATTACCTTGAAGAAATATTCATCTGATATCTTTAGCGCGCCTATTAGCTCAGAATTTTCCCTTACCTTGAAGTTTTTCGGTGCCATTTTTGAAAAATCGGCCTTTTTATTGTCCAGTATGTCTGCAAAATGGCGTTGCATTAAAGCCAATTCATATATCTGTTTGGCCATGCTGTCGTATATCGGCCTGTCCAGATGCTTGTTCAGTATGTCTACTGGGACGACTTTTACAAGATCGTATGTGAGCTTTCTGGTATACTTCCAGTGCTCTATGATTTCTGATACCCTTTCTTTCATCTGCTCATTGTCTGCATCGTCCATAACGGTCACTTTTTGAAGAATCTGTTTACCCTGTCCTTCTTGTTCACAGCTTCATATACAGAATATCTTCTTATCACCATTGCCTTTACCGAATCCGGATCCGCATTTGAAAGCCGGGCCAGCCTGTCAGCCTGCCCTAGCTTGTTCGCATACTTGTTGTAGGCAGCTTTTGCAGCGGATAGTGCATCCCTTTCATGTATGCTGCTTACCTTGTTCATCGATAGTTCCTCGTTTTTCTTCCATACAGGTATGTCTTCCCTTGGTGCAAATAAAACGCAATTGAATATCGATGCAAGCTTTCTTACCGTTTCCTGTGACCTTTTCTTGTCCCCGGATATTATCACAGGGATGCCTGATTCCCTTATCTTCTCAACAAACCATGGCAGGCCTTCAGATTTTCCGGTATATAGCGAGACTATATTTCCATGAAGGTCCGTGCACGCTATGGCAGAGGTCTTCCCGGTATCTATGCCAACGATTATGTGGTTCATCATATCAGCATATGCTGCTGTTTGTGTAGCATACCGCGTTTTTCACAGTCTGTGGAATTGTTTCGTATTCGCAATTTGTAACGACCATTGGAGATGCCGTTATGTTGTAATAGTTTGAAAGGAGGTTCTGCCTTTCGAATACCTGCGGATAGTTTGCCAGGCATGATGATAGTGTTGCATTGTTCAGGCCGGTCTGGTTCGCTATCGCTGCAAGAGTCCCTGGAGATACGTAGGAGTTAGAGTATACTGACTGCAGGTTCTCTACAAATTTGTTGAATTCAGGCTGCTGCGATGCGCAGAACATATATCCTGCAAGAGCCTGCGCGTTTGTTATCCCATACTGCTTGGCGATATTTACGGATGACTGGGTATACAGCATCTTCAGGGTAACATTCACGCTGCTGTTGAACTCCTTCTTTATAGCCATTTCATTGGATAAACTCTGTATCGCTCCTGGAGAGTACGGGTCGAGGAACCAGAATACCTGTACCGGGCTCTGTTGTGTGCACGAGTATTTTCCTGCAAGCTTTATCACGCCTGTTGAGACAAGCCTGTTCTGTGATAGATTTGACGGCCTTATCACTCCTACAAAAGGGATGAAGTCTGAATTGTTTGAATCGTTTATCAGAACTGTGAAGTTGAATGATTGGTTTGTCGAGGGGTTGTATCCGCTGGCCTTGGCTAGCCACTCGTCTGCCCCCGGCATGTAATTTACCGTCAGGGTGCTTTTGTTGATGATGTAAGGTATTATTGAAAGAGAGGAGCTTGAGTCCGCATATGATGCGATGATTCTCTCAAAAGCGGTTTTCACCTGTGACGCATTGCTTTTAGGAACTATGCACGTGCCGTTAAATGATCCATACGTGCAGTTGATGGCGCTCTCGTTCCTTATGATTATCTCTTTGTTGTATGCCATTGAGGCTATCAGCAGCACAAGCACTACGACAAGGACTATGAGCGCAAGGTGTATGCTGTCAAGGCCTCCACGCTTGCCTATCGGCCTTATTATCAGGCTATTCTCCTTTACGTTGCCTATCGACTGCTTTTTTGCCATTTTAAACACCATACGGGCCCGACGGGATATGCACATCCGCGGTATTGCACCGCGAATGTTTTGAACCCGTGACCATCACCTTAGGACGGTGCCACTCTATCCAAGCTGAGCTACGGGCCCTCGTAGCTTATTCTTGCACGGTAAATATAAATGCTTGCGGAGATTTCATGCATCGCTACGATAGCGTTGCGACTATTCCGTCTATCACTCCGTTTACGCCAATCCCCCCTGTTGACCTTACAACAAGCCTGTGGCTTAGGACAGGCCTTGCAAGGTAGAGTATGTCCTCCTTAGTAACTTCGGTTCTGCCGTCGATAAGCGCCTTTGCCTTGCCTGCCGCCATGAACGAGAGATCGGCCCTTGGGCTTCCCCCCATAACTACATGTATATCTGTTCTCGTAGCTTCGACAACCTTTGTTATGAATGCAACTACCTCGTCAGGTATTTTTACTGTTTTAGCCTGCTTCTGGAGCTCTAGTATGTCCTCTTTGCTTATTACCTTGCTGAACTCTATGTGCTCCTCCCTCTCCTTTATCCTTATCATTGCCTCTTCCGCCTGCTCCGTCGGATAACCTACATTTATCCTCATCAGGAACCTGTCTGCGAGCACCTTTGGTATCGGAATAGTCCCTTCTATTGTGAGAGGGTTCTGCGTTGCAAATGCTATGAACGGCTTTGGCAAAGGCATGTCCTCTCCGCCTATGGTTACCCTGCGCTCTTCAAGAACTTCAAGAAAACCGGACATGGTCCTTACCGGAGCCCTGTTTAGCTCGTCTGCAAGGAGTATGTTGGTGAATACAGGCCCTTTCTTTAGCTTCACGTTGCGCTGCTCGTCCAGATATGTCGAGCCTATTATGTCCCCTATCTCAAGGTCGGCCGTGCACTGTACCCTTTTGAAGTCAGAGTCTATCGCAGCTGCAAGAGCCTTGGTCATGGTCGTCTTTGCTACTCCCGGAACCCCTTCCAGGAGGGCATGCCCGTCTGCCACCAGTGATATGAACATCAGCTTTAGTATGTCCTGATTTCCCGAGATGTGCTTCTCGAGCTCCTTTGTCACGTTGGCATAAAGAGATTTGGCATCCATTTTACCGTATCTATTAAACCAGGAACTGTTAATAATTCTTTCCGGTTTATATAGCCTTTAGATTCACGGCTTCTTTATAAAGGATATAAAGGCATTGCCTGCTATACAAAAGCTTTAAATTTAATAGCCTGAATATATGATTGTGCTTTTTATGATTGGAAAAGAAAACAGCGATAGCAAGCCTGTTTCGATAGCAAAGGTACTTGAAGTGCTGGAGCACAGGAAGAAGGGAGGAGAGCTTGGCTATGAACAGGAGCTTGTCTACGAATACGCTAAAAAGTTCTCAAAGTTAAGCGAAGCTGATTCTAAGAAGATGTACAAGGAGCTTGATGAGCTTGGCCTTAGAGACAAGACCTCTTTCAAGATAATAGAAGTAATGCCTATAGACATATCCCAGCTTAAGCTCATACTTGTAATGGAGAGGAGGGCTTTGGAAGAGCAGGAGATAGCCAATATAATGAAGGTTGTCGACAGCTATAGGAAATAATTCTTACTGGTGGGGTTCCGATGGAGGAGATAAGAAGAGATAATCTTGAAGAGTATGCAATAGTGTTAGACTACATGCCTTCAGGAAGAGCCTCGTCCGTTAGTGCAGAGCCGCTGATACAGCTTCTCGGAGAGAACAGGTTCACCCTCCTGGAAGCCGCTGCGAAGAAGCACGATATCAAGGCTGGAGAGCGCGTATATATAGGCAAGGGCGAGCGCGACAAGATCTCTATAATAAAGGGCAGATTGAACTATTCGGACCTTACCGAGGTTGCTAAGAGCGAGCTGCCCAGGGCCGTTTATAAGATAATAAAGGAGAATGAGAAGCACTTCGTTAGCGTCTTTAATAGCGCATCTCCGCTGAATATAAGGATGCATTCTCTTGAACTTCTTCCGGGAGTGGGCAAGAAGCACCTCTCCGCAATACTTGATGCGCGTGAGGAGAAGAAGTTTGAGAGCTTCGGAGATATAAGCGCCAGGGTTCCTCTGCTGCAGGATCCTGCAAAGCTGCTAACGGACAGAGTCATAGAGGAATTGAGGGGAGACAGCAGATTCTACATTCTGACAAGACCGCCGAGTGCGAGATAGACTGTTTGCCGCTGCCTAACGGCCTTTTCTTCAGGCATATGGAATAAGCTATTGTTAAGCATGTATTTTTCTGCAAGGAGCTGCCTAAAGCATACTGGTTATATTTAGAATAAGACCGGATTATGCCTTTTCCAGGTGCATCTGCGGCACGATCAGCTTTCTCTTGCTCGATTTTGATACAGGAACCTCCACCACATAGGCATTTCCGCGCTTTTCTATGACTACGCCTGTCTTGCCCTTGTATCTAGGATGGGGTATGTCCCTCTTATTGCCCTTTGGCAGCACAATTACCTTCGCGCCTATGTCGAATGACTTTATCCTCTTGGTTAGGCCTAGCCTTGAAGGATTGTGCTTCTTTGATAAGTATCTCGTCCTGCCTGCGAATAATCCGTGGGATTTATTGACCATAGTAACTACCTAGAAATTATTTCAGCACTCTAATGTAAAGCATAACATATATAAATACCTTTCATTTCATTTATAAATGGTCTTTACATGGCAAAAAAACCCGCCACGAAGAAAGCTGGCAAGATAGATGTTAATCCTACCTTCAAGATAGAGAACATAGTGGCAAGCGCGGATCTGGGCGTTGAGCTCGACCTGTACGCTATCGCTAAATCCTCCGTAGATGTGGATTATGAACCTGAGCAGTTCCCAGGAGCTATATGCAAAATACATAATCCAAAGACAGCGATACTGCTCTTCAAGAACGGCAAGATAATCTGTACCGGAGCAAAGACTGAAGCTGACATAAAGCGCGCGATAGACCAGGTAGTCAAGATAGTGAAGAACTACATACTGACGAAATCATAATCAGGTCAGTATTTCATCAGTGAGATCACTCGGTTACTGCCAAGTTGCCCTCTTCCTCTAAGCGATTCCAGCTCTACCATGAACATTATGCAGATAACCTCTCCTCCCGCCTCACTGATCAGTTCAGCTGCAGCTTTTGCGGTCCCGCCTGTTGCGAGCAGGTCATCTACCAATATTACCCTGCTGCCTTTGCTTATTGCATCCTTGTGCATCTCTATAGTGGCATTGCCGTACTCAAGCGCGTAGTCCTTGCTTATTGTGGAATATGGCAGCTTGCCTTTCTTCCTTATCGGTATGAAGCCCTTTCCCATTCTGTCCGCAAGAGCCGCGCCGAGTATGAATCCGCGGGCCTCTATCCCAGCAACATAATCAAATTCAGCTTCTGATAAATTCTCTGCCATGCCCTCTATTACGGAGGAAAAGGCGTCTGCGTCCTTAAGGACAGGGGTTATGTCCTTGAATACTATTCCTGTTTTAGGGTAATCCTTTACTTCACGAATCAGGGATTTTGCCCTGTCAAGGCGAACTTCCATTACAAAACCAGATTAATTGCTTGTTAGGCAGGATTATAAACGTTTATAAAGACAATTAACATTAATTATCATGCCGTGGCATAGATGATATGATGGCATCGAGGCATTTACCTAGTACACTGGCGCTTATCCCTGACGGAAACAGGAGGTGGGCCCAGCACAACAAGCTTTCAGTGTTGAAAGGCTACAAGCATGGAGTCAGCAAATTCATAGACTTCAGCGAATGGTGCGTCAACGAAGGCATACACAATATAACAGTATGGGCCTTTTCTTCAGAGAACATAAACAGGCCTAAGCGAGAGGTCAATGCGCTTTTCGGAATATATGAAAGAGCCGCAAATGACAAGAAGCTGATGGAAAGAATACATGAGAATCATATGCGCATAAACATAATAAGCAATCCGGCAGTCATGCCGAAAAAGCTTGTTTCCATACTTAACAAAATAGAGGAAGAGACGGCACATTACAACACTAACGTCGTTAACATGCTTCTCGGATATGGCGGGAGGGCGGACATAGAGTTTGCAATTCAAAAGATGAAGCGGCTCAGGAGATTCAGCGTCAGCGAATTTTCAAGGAATCTTATGTCAAAGGCGATACCTAACATAGACATGATAATACGAACCTCTGGAGAGATGAGGCTCTCTGGATTTATGCCATGGCAATCGGCCTATTCTGAACTTTATTTCTCGAATAAGCTCTGGCCGGACTTTTCCAAAAAGGACTTTGATATGGCACTTGCAGAATACAGCAGGAGGGAGAGACGGAAGGGCAAGTAATGTGTTCCAATGAAAGGCAAAAAGAAAAGTTTCTTCGACTACTCAGCATATTTTAACCTGAAACTGCCAAGCAGCACCTCGCTTATCGGAATACTGGTTTTACTCGGGGTTTTGGCAGGGGTTGTTTCAACCATAGCCGCACATTATAGGATATTGAGCGTAGTGGTATTGCTCAACGGTGCAAGCGAAGGCATCATAGTAGTTACAATACCTGCGATACTTGCCGCGATATTTTTTAAGCTCGTGATAAGAAGGCTTAAGATCAGGCATGCCATCTTTGCATCTTTGATAGCAGCTATCGTATATGCGCTGCTGATAATAATAGATGCGTTGGTTTTTGCCCTAATAAAAAGCAATGTGCTAGAGTATGTCATACTGATACTTGCAAATGTGGTCGTGTACGGATACTGGTTTGTCGTAGGGAAGATGGTCGTTGGACAGCGTAAGAGCGCTTCGATAACCTCTGCCTTCCATCCTATAATAAATATACTTTTCTATCTCCTTCTTGGCAGCTATCTGCTCGATATAAATCTGCCTCTTAACCAGGCTCTGATAAAACTTTATGCTGGGATGATAGTCTTCCTGGTCCTCGGATATCTCTCAATCTATCTTATAGAAAGGCCCGGCAAGAAAACATTGGACACCCGCCCTGTAGAGATATTCTCGCTCATGACGGAGCAGCTATTATACAGCATAACGAAGAACCAGAGCCCGGTACTTGCGAAAGGGACTAAGCGCAGCATAAGAATAAACCTGATGCTGCTTAAGGGCTCGAAGAACAGGTCGGTATTCGTGATGCCTGATCTGCATTACGGGCCTTTTGCAGGGGTTGAAGGAGGATTGCTGCCGGAGAGGCTCGGAAAGCTGATTTATGAAAGGTATGATGCTGTCCCTTTCATAATGCACGGAGCAGTAAATATAGACGATAATCCGCTTTACATGCACCAGATAGAAGAGATGGAGGAAAAGGTTTCGGAGCATACGAAAAATATGCTGAAAAACGTAAAGAAGAGGGCTTATGGCAGAGCAGGTTTCGGTTCCAGCGGAAGATGCCGTGTTGTTGACATATCCATAAACGGGGTTGAGCTTGTTCTGCTCAGCAAAGCCCCTTATGTTACGGAGGATATAGCAAGAGAGGTAGGGAATAGGCTTGAGGGCCTTGAAGCGTTAGCCGGAAAGGAGGTCTTCCTGGTAGACGCGCATAATTCAAGGTTCGAATCCGCGCCTGAGAAGGAGCTAAGAGGAGTATATGACGGCAGCAAATACGAGCATAGCTATGCTGATGCGATAAGGAGAGCCGTAGCCTCTTCCGGGAGGAGGGGCAGGCTCAAGTTCGGTTCCAGCACAATCAAACTTAAAGAGGCATTGGGAAAGCAGGATCTGGGCACCGGCTACACCAGCATAGGCATATTCGACTTCGGAGGTAAGCGGTTCTGCATCATATACTTCGATGCAAACAACATGCTGCCCGGATTCAGGAGCAACGTGGTAGCTTATGTGAAAAAGAACTTCGGCATTGACGCTGAGGTTTGCACTAGTGACACCCATTCCGTGAATACGATAGCCATGAATGCAATGAACTCTCTCGGCAGATATACTAATGAGAGCGAGATATACCCGTATCTCAACAGTATGATATCCGGGGCGCTTGAGAATATGGAATATGTGAACGTATCTGCAAAGCGGATCGTAATGGATGATTTCTATACCTGGGGAGAAAACTCCTTTGAAAACATACTTAAGATGGCAAGGGACATCGGAAATGTAGTAAGACATGTATTGCCTTTTGTCATAGCTGCCGCTTTTATAATAGCAGCATGGGTAATATATGCTGTTTAAGGGATGCAGCATGCCTATTGTAATCGACCCGCTAATGATTTTCGGTTTTCTGCTTTATATCGCCATACTCTCCCTATTTGCAATAAGGGCTGCCTTCTTCAATAGAAGGAAGCTTTACCCGATAGCGATTGCGCTTCTTCTGGGCGTTCTGATAGCGTTTATCTACAGTATGAATCTGCGGCAGACTGCAACAGTGATGTTCGGCATACTGCTCTTCAACCTCTTCCTTTCAAAAGAGCTTAAGGAGATAAGGATCCTTGTGGCGCTAATCGGACTGCTGTTTTTGTTTGTTTTCTATGCTGAAGGCCCGGTTGCTCTTTCTGTTGCGATGATGCTCGGGCTTTCGAGCGAACTCCTTTTCGGAAGAGGTTGAAGAGCAGTATGC
>JAMDBP010000027.1 GCA_023487825.1 Candidatus Martarchaeota archaeon | reverse complement strand
GAAAAGGTCAGGCCTTCTCGACCAGTAAGGCGAGTGTTCAGGGTTTGCCTTATCCTTAAGTTCGTACAATCTTTTGTATTTGGCCACTATGTCCTTAGGGTGGCCGCTGATAATCATCTCCTCTGCATTGACTATGAACACAGAATCTCCCAAGAGAAGTTTCTTGGCAACGCTGCTGCCGACTCTTCCAAGAACCTTTCCTCTTCCATCTATCAAGTATTCTGCCATCAGTATCACTATATTATTATTCTCACATTGTCCTTCTTAAGCATCTCCTTTATGCCGATGACCGTGCAGCCAGCCTCCTTAAGTTTCTTCTCTGCGTCTCCAGAATATACTACTGCCGCAACATTTATCTTCTTGGTCATACTGCCTCTTCCAAGAACCTTTCCAGGAACGATCACATTCTCTCCGCTGTTCGCAAGCTTCTCCAGCTTTGCAAGATTCACACTTACTCTCTGCCTCTTCGGCTTTGACATAAGTCTGACTATGTAATCTGACCTCTTCCTGTTCTTGTCAGTAGCACTAACCTTTGCGTCCTCGATTGCCTTTTTCAGATACTCTTTTTCTATCACGTTAATCACTTTATGCGGGGGGTGAGATTCGAACTCACGCAAGCACTAAAGCTACAGGAATTTTGCGTAAAAACTCCTCAATCCTGCGCATTTGGCCAAGCTCTGCCACCCCCGCTTACTTTTTCACTTCTTTTGCTATCTCTTTTAGCTCGCTGTTTATTATACTTACTGCTCTTTTTAAGATTTCAGCAGGTGGCATCTGGCCGAAGCTTTCTATATAAAAATCATAATTGTTATCATCTATCTGCTTGTAGGTTGCTATGCATGGCTGGAACTTCGAGCTCTTCATGCCGCGCCCGATTACTGCCTTTCCATCAAGTTTTATCTTCTGGTTGACTCCAAGCTTTATTATCGGTATGTCCTCATTGGCTACCTTTACCTCCTTGTCCTTCGATTCAATGTCCTTTGAATATACTGTCTTAGGACCCTCAGCCTCAAGCGAAAAGAGTACCTCATCCTTCTCATCATGCCCTTTCGGTGTCTTTATCGGTATCATGCCTATCCTATGGGCTATGTACTCGTCAAACATCACGCTGTTGTTCTCGTAGAAGGTAACTTTGTCTATCGCAAAGCAGTCCACACTGTTTATCAGCATTCTCCTCAGGGCATTCGCAGTAGAGTAATCACTTCCGCTAAGCTTGAAGCGCATATAACTGTTGTTGTTTTCGAGCATCTCTACCTTCATAAAATCATCTAGCCATGTTAAAATGCCTAAGAAGTGCGTTCATATTATACATGCATATATATAAAAATTATTCGTATGCCCATCCTGTTCCCATACACACGAATAAAAGCTAATTCAGTTCCAGGAGATGATTACCTCTCCGTTAGCTCCTCCTGCAGCTCCTAATCCTGCACTTCCGCTGCCACCACCGCCTCCTCCTCCATAAGGTGAGCCTGCCTGTGCTACTACGGATTGGGTTGCTCCTGCACCTCCTGCACCCATGTTCCCTCCTGAAGCACCTCCTGCACCGCCATCTGTTGAGCATGATGCAGAAGGTCCTGAAACTCCTGCGCTTCCTGCATCATTTGTTATCACAGAAATAACTGCGCTTCCACTATACGAATTCGTACCACCGCTTCCTGCAGCAGATGAATACGGAGGATTGCCGCTGCATGAAGAAGCATCTATCTCTTGCGCTTCAATGGCGCCTCCGCCTCCTCCTGCACTTGCCGCAAGGTTTGTTGCTGTAACGCTACTTGCAGTTCCAGGATAACTTGCCTCTCCTCCATTAGCTGAGCCACATGCGCCTGAACAGTATGGTGCACCTCCTGACCCTACGGTTACCGTGATCGAAGTGCCTGCTGCAATTCCTGAAGCCGTTATTACTTCATATCCTCCTCCACCTCCTCCTGCCCCTGCAGAGTATCCGCAGAAACTATCCTGTAATCTGGTGCAATATGTCAATTGCGGTACAGCTCCACCTCCTCCACCTCCAACAAGACTTATTGTATATGTGATTGAGGTTCCGCAACTGCTAGGAGTTGTGAAATAATAGGTTCCTGAAGCAGTGTAGCTCTGTTGTCCTGGTACGCAGCTAACTGTGGATGTCGAGGTCGAAGTGGATGTTGTTGTAGAAGTGGAGGTCGTAGTAGAAGTACTTGTCGAAGTGCTCGTTGAGGTAGTTGTAGAAGTGCTTGTCGAGGTCGTTGATCCAAAGTTAGCTATTTCGGTAACATCGCTTGTTATTATTATGGTATTTGATGATCCTGTGCCGGAATAGCATCCTGTTCCAGAGCATGTCCAGCTAACAAAATGATAACCTGATGCTGGATTTTCAGATATAGTAACTGCAGACCCATATGTATACGCTCCGCTCGCTGGAGTTACAGTACCACCAGCAGAAGGATTCGCCCCTGTAGTAAGTGTATATGTATTCAGTGCGAAATTGGCAGTCTCTGTAATTGCACCATCTACAGTTACAGTAGGTGAGGTGCTTGTCCCTGAATAGCATCCTGTTCCAGAGCATGTCCAGTCAACAAAATGATACCCTGAATTCGGACTCTCTCCAAGTGTTACAGAAGAACCGTAATTGTATGTTCCGCTTCCAGGAGTTGTAGTCCCGCCTGCCGAAGGGCTTGACGATTCTGTAAATGAATAAGTATATGCGGCGAAATTGGCAGTCTCTGTAATCGGGTTGTCCATGGTAATATTAGCAGATGTTGCAGTCCCACTATAGCTTCCTGTCCCTGATCCTGTCCAGCTGACAAAGTAATGTCCTGTGGAAGGAGATTCTGTTATATCTATTACAGATCCGTAAGGTACACTCTCAGATCCTGGAGAAACTGTTCCATAACCTGCATCATTGACAAGCTCTGTGAAAGGTTGGTAAGGAGAGAAGCTTGCAGTCTCTGTCACATCGCTGGTTATTATTATGGTGTTTGATGTCGCGGTTCCGGAATAGCATCCTGTTCCGCTGCATGACCATCCTGTAAAGGTGTTTGAAGCAGATGGAAGTGCCGATATAGTTACAGCCGATCCGTATGTATATGTACCGCTTGACGGTGATACTGTGCCGCTTCCTGTCGGACTCGCCCCCGTAGTAAGTGTATATGTATTCAGTGCGAAATTGGCGGTCTCTGTAATTGCACCATCTACAGTTACAGTAGGTGAGGTGCTTGTCCCTGAATAGCATCCTGTTCCAGAGCAGGTCCAGTCAACAAAATGATACCCTGAATTCGGACTCTCTCCAAGTGTTACAGAAGAACCGTAATTGTATGTTCCGCTTCCAGGAGTTGTAGTCCCGCCTGCCGAAGGGTTTGATGATTCTGTAAAGGTGTAACTGTTTATCGCGAAGTTAGCAGTCTCCTCAATATTATCTGCACCAAGAGTTATCGTAGCCGAACTGCCTGTTCCAGAATAGCATCCTGCTCCGTAGCACGTCCAATCAACAAAATGATACCCTGTATTTGGATTTGCAGTTATTGTTACTGAGGAACCTGCAGGATAGCTCCCAGTACCTGGAGATGCGGTTCCATCCGAAGAAGGGCTTGTAAACTCTGTAAATGTGTAATACAGCAAACTTGATGTTGTCGATGTTGATGTGGTAGAGGTAGATGTCGAAGTCTGAGCCAGATAACTGCCAGCTATAGTCCCGTTTGATGTTGCGCTAAAGGAAGTCGTCTGCGAACCTGAAGAAGCGATACTGACTCCACCTGTGCCTGTCCATGAACCAAAATTATATCCTGAAGGAACCTCTCCGAACAAAGTGTATCTTACTCCCTTAAATACTGCCAGTTTTGAACCAGGTGCATAATCCACCCCGTCCACAGTAACGTTTATGCTGCCGCTCTTTATCGTAACATAATAAAGTGACGGAGCACTGGTTGCAACGTATGTTGTTCCTGTGCCTGTAGTATTGAACACAGGTGCGCTTGCACTCAATCCCTTACAATAATCATTGCTGCAAACGCTATATGCAATATTGAACTTAGGGTTTACCTGCTCTCCTGCAGACAATCCTCCATTCAGGTTGCTAACAGTAACATTGCATATGGCAACACCGCCCTGAGGTATGTTGGAAGGGAAACAATCTCCCGAATAAACAGTATTGCTTGTACTAGGGTAGAAGTAGAAAGATCCTGGTTTAACATATATGCCTGTTCCTTTGTCGTTAGTAAATATGACGTATGCCTTCATGTTTGTTGGAGAAATGGAATTGCCTATTACATACATTCCCTGGCACGGCATCTCAGGAGTCAGGTAGCAATAGGAATTAGTATAAGTCGTATTGTGCACTCCTGTAAAATATAAATAGACTACAACAACTGCGACTATAAGGAATGCAAAAGCGAATATCATCATGTACTCTAATGATATCTGTTCCTTCTTTGATCTCGAACGTTGTTTACTCACAGCTGCACCAACTCCGACCGCAAATATGATATTATTTGGCATATGATATATATAAAACTTCACTATTTTAGTTAAATTATAAACTGCCAGCAATTCTATAAAAAGTAATGCTCAAATGGCCAATATCACACTTTATAATTTTTTACACTATTTATAAATCATGGATCTTTTCAGGCCGTACTCTGCAGAAGCATCAAACATGGGGGATCAGAGATTATACTTAAGCACAGGTAAACGGAACCACGCATCCATGGCGCAGATAGAGTCAAGAAGCGTTACCCTCGAAAGAAACAAAGGCATAGCTATAAAATATTCAGAAAAGCATAGATACCTCATCTCAAAATCTATTACATTCGACATGCTGCTTACAATGTATGATGTAAATTCAAGATCGATATTAGCAATAAGGCCTGCTCTTCCGACAGAAGCCAATGATCTGAAGGAGATGCAGAAAAGGCTTAATCGCATGAAGAATGCTAATATAGAGGTACGTGCAATAGGGCTGCAGAACGGCTGGAGAGGCTATGTCAAATCATTCAATGACATTTACAAAGTTAGCAGGGGCCATTGCATGGAGATAGATCTGTTTGGAGAGGAAAAGAGACATGTGGCAATAGATCTGAAGACAGGACTATCCTACGACCTGCTTCTGGAAAACAGGGTGTACAGGCCCGGGGAGCTGAAGAATGATGAGAAAGAAGAGGATTTCCAGTCAAGCATCGCTCGCCTTTCTTTCGTATAACTTCTCATATTCGGGTCCGTTAGGACCAAGAACACTCTTAAAAAGTGATATAGTATCTACGGTATAACTGCCAAATTCCTTGTCTGCAAACCTGCATAGCGCATCCATTAAAACTTTTTCATCAACCCTTCTTTTCATCCTGGCTATAGTTACGTGAGGAACAAAATCTTTTTTATCAAAATAAATATCAGAAACTGCCAATTCAACGCGCAAGGAGTTTGCAAGCTCGGTAATCTTGTCTGATCCAGAAGTGACTGCAGAATATATGGCACCAGGGCTGCCAAAATAATCAATCCCTTTAATGTCAATATCAAATACTCCAAAGCGGATTTTGTCAATAGCGTTCTTTACCATGCCCATTCTGCCGTTTTCCAATTCGCCCAGAAAGGCCAGTGTGAAATGCAGGTTACGCTTATCGACTACTTTTATATCGGAAAGGTCAAACGAGGACGCTGCTTCCATAAGCTTCTCCCGTATACTGCCAGGAATATCTGCAGCTATGAACGCCCGCATATAAACATATAAATAATCCCTGCTTAAATCTCTATCGATTCTGTGGTAAAGATAGAAGATTTCCTTAAATTAGACCTAAGGGTGGGCAGGATAGTAAGCGTAGAGGAGCATTCAAAAGCAAGGAAGCCTATGTACAAGCTGCGTGTCTATCTGGGGCCTGAAATAGGCGAGAGAAGGATTGTTGCAGGCATAAGGGAATTCTACTCTAAAGAGGAGCTTATAGACAAATATGTGATATGTATAGTAAACCTTGAACCAAAGAAGATAGCAGGCGCGGAATCAAACGGGATGCTGCTTGCAGCAGAAGACAGCAAAAAGATAGCTCTATTGATGCCAGACAAGCGGCTCTCCCCAGGGGCAAAAATCCATTGATAGTATGAAAAATGTAGCTTTTGTGGGAAAAATGGCAGCAGGCAAGAGCTATTATGCCTCATTGTTAAGGCAGGAACTGATCAAGCAAGGGATAAATTCAAATATAATACACATCTCTTCAAAGATAAAGGAGCTCGCAGTCGAGCTTTTCGGAATGAAAGACAAGGATCGTGATCTGCTTCAGAATATAGCAGGCAAGATGCGCGATATAGACGAAGACGTATGGATCAAGTACTTAATATATCATGTGAAGAAGGAAGGCAAACTGCCATTCATACTTGACGACGTAAGATTCAAGAAAGAGGTGGACATGCTAAAGGAAAACTTCGACCTTCTGGTTATCAAGATAGAATCTGATGATGTATACAGAAGGAATGTGTACAAATCAAAATACGGAAGAGAGCCTACTGAGAAGGAACTGAACGATGTAACAGAGACAAGCTCAGATGATATAATCCCTGACATTGTGCTTACAAACGATTATACCGCGAGCTCCGCAAAGTCCAACATTGGCAGAATCATTGAAGCCCTACAGATATGAACACTTCAGGAGAGGGAGAAACTCCTGCTACTGCGCATGCTCTGCATCGAAGAAGCGCTTCCGTACTTAGGAACGGTCCTCATCAGGGCCATTCCTGCATCTGTCAATGTCAAAGGTCTCTGTTCCTCTCCCTTCTCCGTGAAGTCCACTACCCCAGCCCTCTTAAGCGATTTCAGCATATACCATACCCCGCTCTCAGAAAATCCATGCTTTGCAGCAACGTAACTTACAAATTCTGTAGCTGTAGGGATAAGGTGCAATCCTATCTCATATACCAGGACCAGCTTCTTCTCGCTAATGCTGATTCCTGAAGATTTAGAATTCACAATAGTAGTTAACACTTGCATAAGAGCACAACACCTCAAAAAAGATTATTACGCTCTTACGCAAGCGTTGAAGCCTTATTGCACAGAAGGTACATAGGCTTCGTATTGTAAGCGTCTATCCCTATGACTACGAGTGACCTGAAACAGGTGATTAGAGTGTGTGTCCACTTCGCAGCCATATACTTACACTTGAATAAAGGTCAGCAATTATATTCTTAAATCTTTTCTACAAACACAATCTGGCAATTAGCTATAAATATCACTCATTTACACAAAATAAATGGTGGAAGGCTGGTTGCATGGCAAATTATACGGCCAATAAGCAGCTAAATGGTCACGAGGCGCACACACATATTATGGGTGCACTCAAATCAGCCCTAAGAAAAGAATCAAGCCCTATTTCTAAGATAAATGAATTATGCGGAAAAACATCTGAGATAGCAAAGGAAGTGCTTTTGGCCATGGCAGTTTCAGGAATAATGATTACTCCTACATATGCTGGCCAGAATCCTGGTTTAAAGGAAAAACCGGCTCCAGACTACCACAAAAATGCAAATCTATCCAAAACGCTTGCCATGGTGGTAACCAAACCCCAAAAATCCGAATATCTCTCGGAGACCAGCAATGCCTCTATAAAAGGCACAGATGTAACGCGCATCTATAAGCTCCAAACACTCATTCCACCAAAAAACTACTGGTATCTAAATCCTCAATCTACTTCAAAACCAAGTGCAATAGACGAGGTAAAATTTTCTATTCTTAGGTCTGACAATCCTCCTAATTATTATGATGTCCCGGGGTTCAGATACGAAGGCCTGAATGATTCCAGCACGAATTTATTTCCGCTTCCGATGAACGTACAGGACGCAACAGTTGCATACTTCACATACGTGATAAAACACAAAGGATTCAGACTCTATTCAGAAAACTCCCATTCTGGGCAACTTGCGATAACCCTTAGTAAAGGAAACCACGGTGCTTTGGGCTTCTATTTCTCATTGACCTTCTGAACATGCAACTCTAAAGCTGCGGCGTTTATCACAAAGCAACAAGAAATATAAAGCACTCGTGCAAATAGTCTGAAGAGCAGCATGCTAAATCAATTGTTCATATCTGCAGTTCTGATTGTAATAACTGCGATATACGCGTTATTCGATGTTTTTAACAAAAGGAACATACCAAATATCTTCGTATACCTGACAGTAGCAGTGGCATTCGCAATAACTCTTACATATAGCTATAGCACTATCATTTACAGCATTGCAATAGCTGTCATAGTGGCAATTCCTGGCTATCTGCTTTACAAGAAAGGGTTCCTAGGCGGCGGAGATTTCCTAGAGTTCGTAGCTATATCCTTGATACTTCCAATACAGCCTAACCCGATACTTTATTCAGAGGTTCAACTCCCTATTCCTTTCATAATCTCTGTTCTGCTTGCAGCAGGATATACGGTATCGATATACATACCAATATACTACCTTAGCAGATCAGCAAGGAAGCCAAAAATAGACAGGAAACGTGTATTTTCCGGAATAGTTCTCCTTTCCTCATATGCTGTATTAATAGCACTGATGTACGAGATATCATACATAAGGCTTACTGGTATAATAGTGCTTGGCATAATAGGGATAGCATCATTCTTCATAATAATCTATGAGAGCAGTATATACACAGGAATGGTAGAGATGGTGCTTCCTTCATCTTTGGAGCAGGGAGACATGATAGCAATAAACCTGATGAATAAGAAGGACATAGCATACTTCACCAAGATTTCAAAGAGATTTGACAGGCTTGTTACAAAGAAAATGCTATCTGATATAAGAGACGTGAAAAAGAAGCTTCCCGTATATAGGAATTCTGTCCCATTCGCCCTATTCATATTTTTTGGAGTTGTAATTTCGCTTCTCCTTGGCAATCTTATGCTGCTTATCCTCACATAACGGATAAATTATTATACTTGAGAATAAACATATTAGTAGTGGGAACATGCAGGAATGCGACATATGCGGAAGAAAAATAGACAAGGAATACGTCGTTGAGGTAGAAGAGGCTCAGATGCACGTATGTGAGAGATGTGCCAAAGGGATGACGCCTATAGATATAATAGATCATTCTCAAAACAAAAACGCCAAACAAGAACACAGTGTAATAAAACATGCGTTTTCAGAAGAAGGCAGTGAAATAACGAACGATTATGGAGGTATAATAAAGAAGGCAAGGGAGAGAGCAGGCCTTACAAACAAGGATCTTGCAATAAGGATAAACGAAAAAGAGAGCCTTATAGCAAGGATAGAAAGGAATCAGCTGGTACCAGAGGAAAGGGTGGCGAAGAAGCTGGAGAAGCTCCTGGGCATTAAGCTGGAGATTGAATCCAAACAGGAGGAGGACAAACGCAGCTTCGGAAAGAACGAACCGCTCACTCTCTGGGATGCTGCTATAAAGAAAGAGTCAAAGAAAAAGGACGGTGAGTAGATAGCTGTAGACATAAGCAAGCTTGTAAGCGAGGTGAAGCAGGAGCTGTCCTTCGATGAGCTTAAGGATAAGGTAATAGCAATAGATGCATACAACACTATCTACCAATTCCTATCATCATGCCT
>JAMDBP010000039.1 GCA_023487825.1 Candidatus Martarchaeota archaeon | reverse complement strand
CAGAAGATCCGAGAATAGCCGGGGAGAAGGTAAAAGATGCAGTGAAGAAGGGCAACAGGTTGCTATATGTTAATCTGGTAAAGTGGTTTTCAGATGACATGGTGGATATTGATAGTAGGACAAAACCAGAACTCGCAGGAAAAATTGTAAAAGAATTGTTGGAGAAACAGAATGAAAGGTACAATATTGCAATAAAAGAGGCAGCAAATATTGTAAATGGTTTATTTAAACAAAAAAGAGGTTAAATGGCAGTGGTGCCTATCCGCGCCTGATTCATAAAAAGCGAGCTTATACTAAATATTCCAAAGCCAATAACTATATTTTTATGCGCATGCACAATAAGCAGACAAATGCGTCACGGTGAGAATATAATTTTGCCATATCTCTTGTTCAGGATAGTGTCTAATGCTTTATCGTATTCATCTAGATGGAATTTATGTGTAATGACCTTTTTGAACTCTGCGAGATTCTGTTCTACTAAGTCAATCGCCCATTTAAAATCGTTGGGCACATACCCGTATTGCGTATGCAACTTTGCTTCTTTTGATATCAGTGTATTCAAATCAACGTTGAATGCATGTGGCATGCAAGAGCTTTCAAGTACCGTGCCAAAAGGCTTTACTGCATTTATTGAGTAGCTGCACGATGTCGGATCTCCACCAGCATCGTATACAATATCGTATCGGTTACCAACTACCTCTATAGGTGTATTTTTCTCATAGAATGAGTCGATTATTTTGCCCAATATTTGGGCCTGTTCTTTGTGGCCCACCATTGTTATACTTGATGCGCCTATGGCCTTGGCATGAACTGCCCCAACTAAACCTATGGCTCCAGATCCGATTATAAGGATGTTTTTACCTTCCACATCTGCATGTTGCAAGGGCTTTGTACTTGCAACCGTCTCTATTAGCACAGCTTCATCGTCTCCTATGCTGTCGGGCACTGGATATAAAACTATATCTTTTGAGATTTGTGTATATTCTGCCCATCCGCCCATTTCTACGTCTTCGGCAGTGAGCCCAAAAACCTGATTCTTTTCACATAGGTTATATCGCCTTTCCTTGCAAGCTAAACACGTCCCGCATGGCATTATTGCAGGCCAAACATAGCGCTTGCCGTCAATCTCACCCACATTTTCATGACCTAAAACACGAGGGAGTTTTATATCCTTGATGCCTCCGGTAATCACATGTTTATCTGTTCCGCACACTCCTGCTCTGAGGATTTTTGCCATTTTTGTATTATTTTCGTAATCTATAGATTTAAGAGTTAACTCTCCCAGTCCGTCTGTAAATAAAGCTTTGTACCTTTGCATTTGTATTACCTGTGCCATTCTCCCATCCGTAAACGGTGTGGGCCCCTATATGCTTTGCAAACTTCTTCGTGTGGTCGTATCTCTGCACTATTATGCTGGCGATGCCCAAACCTCTATTATTTTATTAGACAATAAGCTTTATATTTTGTCAAGTTCTTAATTACATTATACGACAGTACACGTAGAAATCTACACCCAGAGAGATGATGCACGGCTTCAATTTTCCAGTGAGGCAATTGTCCATGAACTGAGGTATATCAACTGAAAACCGAGTGTGAGGGCTATGAATTCCTGATGGGAAAAAGGCGTCCTTACTGTAGAAATGGAAGCGGCTGCTCTCTTTGCGATTGCAAAGAGGAGAGGAAAGAGTGCGGCTGCAATCTTTACAATATCAGATATTCTTGACCCGGAAGGATGGAGCGGCTTTGATAAGCGCGGAAAGAGAAAGAGGAAGAGAGAGGCATATCCGAAGATGGCAATGGTAGCCAGGGAGTTTGGAAAAGGATAGGCAGCATTGGCATTATAGGCAGCTTTGGCCGGTTTAAGAAGGATGGCAGTTTTGATAAAACTTTAAAAGCCTTTTTATCCAATAGAGATATGCGTTTTTGATTCTTATAATATGGTCTTTACTATGGAGTATACAAAATTCGAGAAGGCAAGCATAATAGGGGCACGTGCCCTTCAGCTGGCATACGGAGCGCCTCCGCTGATAAAGGTGCCTGAACACGTCCATGACCCTCTTGAACTCGCAGAGATAGAGTATGAGGAGAAGGCAATACCTATAGTAGTGATAAGAAGGAGAGCAGGATCATCATGAAGCATAAGGAATACGATATAATAGTGGCAGGAGCAGGAATAGCAGGTTCCCTTGCTGCAGCTGCAGCTGCAAGAGGAGGAGCAAAGGTAGTGATGCTGGACAGGAACCCTGATACTACAGTTGGAAAGAAGACCAACTGGGGATGGGTCTGCGGAGATGCGGTTGCAAAGACGCATATTGATTTTATACACAAGAAGATAGGTCTTCAGCTCACCGAGCCTGAACTTGACCTTAAGGTAGATGGGGTGCTTGTCTTCAGCCCTGACCTTGAGAGGAAGTTCCAGTTCGAGGGAGCGGGATACAGCCTTGACAGGCCAAAGCTTGCAAAGAAGCTGGTCAACTATGCGGTCAAGGAAGGCGCAGAGTATGTGCCTCTGCATGAGGTAGAAGGACCTATAGTGGAAGATGGAAAGCTTGTAGGGGTCTTCGGAAGAGACCATAAGGGAGAGCAGTTCAGGATAAGGAGCAAGCTCGTGATAGACTGTTTGGGAGTTGCAAGCACTATAAGGAGGAAGCTCCCTAAGAATGAGTATATAGAGAATATGGTCAGCACAGATGACATAGAGTCTACAGGAAGGTACATCTACAAATTCACCCCCGAGGGCTCTGACGAACGCTACTATGATCCTAAGAATGCGCTTATACATCTGAACCAGAAGCTGGCACCAGGAGGCTATGGCTGGGTCTTCCCTAAGACTGGAACCAGAATAAATGTAGGGCTTGGAGTGGAGAAGAAGAGCCTTGAGGTAAGGAACGAGAAGCTCGGAAGGAAGGACACTCTGCATATGCTCATAGATGAATACGTTAAATGGAATCCTAATGTAAAGGATACTGTTATAGACGAAACTGACAGCAACGGAAAGGGATACTGGTCTGTTACGGTAAGGAGACAGTTCGACAGCCTGGTTTACCAGAATTACCTCGGCGCAGGTGACACGATGGCTATGCCCAACCCTATAAGCGCAGGAGGCATAGGTCCGGCAATGGTTGCAGGGGTACTGGCAGGAGAGGTAGCTGCAGAGGCAATAGCAGCAAAGGACACAAGCATGGAGTTCCTGTGGAAGTACAACCTTAAGTTCAATGAATCATATGGAAACAAGACCGCAGGCCTTGAAGCCTTCCGCGTCTATCTCCAGTCGCTCAACAACGACCTGATAAACTATGGTATGCACCACTTCCTTACAGAGGAAGAAGCTGTCGAGATAAGCTACGGCAACATACCAAAGATTACAATCGCAAGCACCTTCCACAAGGTTCTGCATGGAATAGCGAATATCGACGCTTTCAAGAACCTGCTCTTCACCGTAAAGAAGATGCAGAAGATGAACGAGATATACCAGAATTATCCTAAGACTGTTAGTGAGTTCGGCGCTTGGAAGCACATGGTCAACACTGAGATGAGAGAGGTTAAGGAGAAGTTCCATCCTGGCCCTATATAGTAAGCTCTTGGTTCTTTCCGCCATAAACGGAGAATCTCTTGGTGTCTTTTTTCTTCTCTCCCAGCACCGCTAATTCGTATATTTTGTCGACCAGCATGCCTGTAAATACAGCACTGCCCTCCTTGTCTGATATCGATTCTGCTATGCGCTCTCCAAGATACAAGAGTTGCATTTTTATCCCTTCTAACGCAGCTCCTTCCTTGTTCTTGATTATGAATCTTGTATCCGAAAGCCTGGAGCTGCTCTCGCTAATCTCCGATTCCTGATGGAGTTCCTCTTCGATTACTTCTGGTACCTCCACGAATACTGATGTCTCAGGAACCTTCCTCTTCCCATCCATGCCGATATAGCTCACTGCGCATACTCTCTGTCCAAGTACCTTCATCTTCTTCACAATCTCAGTATCTTCTGCTTCGTTGAATATCAGGTCATTTGAAGCGTACTTTGCAACATCTGCGCTCTGTCTGAAGTACATCTTGAACTGCAGGAGCCTGCGTATCCTTGGACTAATATCGGTAGCATTATGCGTTATCAGGAATAACCCTATCCCTTTTTTCCTGAAGTTCTGCACCCTGTTTTCAAGGTCCTGGTTCGCAGCCGATTCTATGTCATTGCTGAATACCACCTGCGCCTCCTCAAGACAGATAAGCATTCGCAGCTTGTTATCCCCGTATATATCGAATGATTCTGCAAAGCTGTATACCTGGTTAAGTATAAGAGCGTAGAAGAATGGCTTCATGTTGTTGCTCACATTTGAAAGGTCAAAGACAGCACCTTTCTCTATTATCGATCTGAAGTCTATTCCGTTGTTATATGCAAACTCCGGCCTTGATATTATGAGGCGTAGGTTCTGCAGCGCTGCCTTGATGTTTTCTCCATGCTTAGTATACTTTACAGAGGTGTTTGTAACCTTTGCATGCTGCTCTATAACAGCAAGCTCTATGTTTGCGTATACTGTATTCGGATCAGGATCCTTTGTATCCTTGTAAGATTTGTTGAATGCTGAAAGAAGCACCTTCTCTATCGAGTTTCTGTAAGGACCTGCGTTTGAGGCAGAAGCTATAAGCATGCTGAGGTCTTCATAGAATCTCTCCGCGTTTATCGTGCTGTCGCATCTGAAGAAATTTATCGGCTTCTGTGAATTGTATATCCTTATCACTTCGAGGCCGTTTGAATAACCGAAGCCGTTCCATTCGTCATTCGGAGATATGATCACTATTTTAGTATCTTTTTCTTTTGCTATCTGGCCTATTATGCTCTTTGCAGAAAGTGTCTTGCCGGAACCTGGAAGACCTGAGACAATGGCACCCAGATTCAGGGACTCTTTCATTATGAACAGTCTTTCATCTGTACTCTTTACCCCATTCTGCATGTAGCTGCCTACGAATATACCATCTTCTGAAGTATTGAATGATGTTTTTATGGCAGGTAGCTTTCTTATCCTGCCAGAGAAAGAGAGAAGTCTGCTGCATCTTTCCATAGAAAATGGTATGCAGTTCACCTTTTCTATACTTGTATAGAGTTCCGACATGGATTTTGCAGTTATTTCACTCTCTTCCAGTACCAGAAGTTTGCTTTTGATGTATTTCTCGGCTTCTTCAGCACCTGAAGGCGTCTCTATCAGTACATAGAATTTGTACGATGTTCCGTTGCTCATTATTATGTCGTTAAGCATGTTGAGTGCGGAGCCAAGAACTCTTTTTTTATCTGAATTATGATAGAGCTCAACCTGGGCAGAGTAATCCCTGTTCTCAAATATCGGTCTTGCATTCCTTGTCGCCCTTACCTCCATCTCGCTTATATCCTTCTCTATCTCTTTCTTTACCCTGTTTGTGCTTATTATTTCAGAAGGGCAGAATGCAGTTATAATCTTTGCGCCCGTTCCATTTAGTATAGCATACAGGTCTGAGAGCCTGCTCTCCTGCACGCTGTCCATTTTTTTATACGGAAGTGTATTGTCCTCGAATAAGTAAGTTGCAAATACTCTGAACCTCTTTGGACTTCCTGTGGTCCAGCCACCATCTGATTCATCCGTAGAAATGCCAAAGTTATTCATTGCCTTGCTTACGTTTGAAGAGTCTGTTATTATCGAGGTATGGCCTGAAGAAGTATCATGGAGCATCATGAACTTTGAGTTGAGGAATGCGTTCAGGAGTAGTAGATTGTCTGTATTTGAGGGTATGGCATTTACTCTTATGCAGTGCAATTCCGACATTAATTCACCTTGTTATTAAGAGCAATACGAGTACGGAGAAGAGATTGGGAAGCATCAGCATCATGTATGTTCTGGCTCTGCCTGAAATTTTTTTCCTTGCCAAAATTATTGAGATTATAGCTGCGGTAGATGCTGCGATGATCAGATATCCCCCTATACCGATAGAAAAAGCTATTGAGAGGATGGCGAACTGTACGTTTGCATATGCAAATGCAAGAGACATGTGTTTTTCATACCAGGTACCGTTTATGTTGCGGATGTACTTCATTGAGCCACCATATATACTGCAGAGGAGAGAATTATGATTATGGAGAATATCAGAATCTGCCTCATAAGGAGTTTTTGTCCAGCACCGGTAACCTGGCTGTCGTCTAAGAATACGATTATTATTGACAGTATAGAAACCGTGATTGCTGAAGCCTCTGTTATGCTCTTGAATAATAACAGAAAATCGTTCATCATGACACCATGCTGATATCGTATCCGGCAGCTAAGATGAGAAGACTTCCTGAGAGCTCCTCCCTGCCCAGTATTTTATTCAGAAAAGAGGCATTATCAGGGAAGGCAAGCTCCAGTTTTTTATGGTCTTTTATTCGTTCAGGTAAAGAATTGCAGCTGTAAAGGTCTATTATTCCGAATTTTTTAGCTGCTGCTTCATATGCATCGCTTTCCGATACTCTTCTCAATTGCATGCCATTTATTATGAGCCTATCATTGACCATGTTTGAAAGCGCGGACTTGCGCGGCTCTGCAGAACTTGTTATATAGTTGCCGAATCTGCTCATCCCAAAGTAGGCATAACGGTAGAATGGATAGGCAGTATCGGAGTCTTCCTGAAGGTCCTTGATATATGCCACTTCGGTTAAGCTTGTGATTTCATCCGATCCATTTTCCTCTCTTTCTATTGGAGTATCAAGATCAACACGTGTCTTGTGCTTCAGCAGGTTAAGGGATTTGAGTATTGCGAATATAGTTATGCCTATCAACAGAGGATAGAATTGAGACAGGTAAGGAATTATTAATTGCGTCATGTCCTCACGATGTTCAGCTTATTTCCCTTTGAATAGATTACCTTGTATCCGAGATTAGGCAATTCGCTGAGTGCAGATTGTATCTCATTTTTGTCCAATCCAGTATATTCCATTATATCCTGTATAGTCGCTTCCCTCCCTGATCTTGCGATTATTAGTTCAGGTGCAATCTGGTATAACTTATTACGGAGCTTTGCACAACCGTTCTCAAGTTCAAGATTCTTCTTCCTGAGCTCTATTATCCTCTTTGAGAGCAGAATATCGGAGTACTCGTTGGAGTTCATCTCCTTTATCATGTTTGAGTAGTGGTTTAACTGGTTCTTGATAAGTGACTCAGACACATGTGCGTATACTTCAGATAGTTTTATCTCGTATTTCCATTTGCAGTTGGACAGCAGCTCGAAAAGCTTCAGAAGAATATCCCTCTTCGGGTTTTCCAGTACGGTGTTTGATAGAAGCTCTGCAGAGATGTGACTTTCATCAAGATTGAATATGAATTTTCTGTCCTGCTCTTCTGAAATTACGTTTATGCTGCCTTTATCCTCTGTGAATCTGTATGCCTTTACTCCTGAAAGATACCCGCATATCTGGCTTTTGTCAGCAGTCATGACCGCATTTATAGAGACATTATAACTTATCACGTACTTACTCTGCTTTTTCATTTTTGGCACCTGTTGCTATCTTCTTTACCGCGCCTGCGAATGCATCTGCTATCTCACTGTCGCTTATCCTTAGCCTGCGAAGCTCCGATAGTATGGCTCTCCTATCTGCTCCTGCTGATATCATCCTGTATATCAGCTCGCTCAGCCTTATCTCAGAAGAGGAATTCACGTATCCCAGTAATGCTGTCCCTTCCTCAGGTCCGCAGAGCCGCAAGATGATATTATGAAGTTTGCCGGTGTCTACATCCATCTCCATCCAATCAGCCTTTATTTAAGTATAATATCATATATTATAATATATAAACATTTCTTTTAAGTAAAGAATTTATTCCGATAGGCTGTTTTGATGCGGAATTGGGATGCCTCATCCGAATAATGAGGCATGAATTGGAGATGACTCTCCGTAGAGCAAGCTTTTTATTCCTTAAATCACACTAATTTTTGGCGATCAGGGACATGCTACATCTAAAATCACTAACTATACACAGGTTCAAGTCATTCAAGCACGCAGAGCTCCTTTTCAACGATGGATTTACCTGCATAGTGGGGCGCAACGGTTCTGGCAAGTCGACAATATTCGATGCGCTTACGTTCGGTCTTGGGGTTACTTCTAAGAAGAGGCTGAGAGTAAACAGCATGAAGGAGCTCTTATCCGATTCGCTGAAGGAGAAGAAGGGGCTGCATACTGCTTACGTCAAGCTGACCTTTACAGGGGATGAAAATGTAGAAGTGGCCAGGTACATACGCTCTGACGGAAAGCACGCTTACAGGGTTAACGGGAAGAGGATGAAAAAAGGGGACGTGATGGAACTCCTTGCGAAGCATGGAATAAAATCAGATTACACGAATACGATGCTGCAGGGAGAGATAAACCGTGTCATAGAGATGAATCCTAAGGAGAGGAGGGAGCTCATAGACATAGCTTCAGGCATAAAAGAATTTGATATCAAGAAGGATGAGAGCCTTAAGGAGCTTGACAAGGTGGATCAGAAGATTTCAGAGGCAAGGGTCTCTCTGAATGAGAGGACCGGCTTCCTGAGGGAGCTTGGCAAGGAGAAGGAGGTTGCAGAGTCTTACATCAATTACAATAAGAGATACAAATCATTAAGGTACAGCCTGCTTTCAATGAAGAAGGATGCGCTGCAGATGTCCTATGATGATGCTGGTAAAAAGATCAAGGTCATAGAGCAGAAGAAGAACGGGCTTAGGCAGAAGTACGAAGAGATGAGCAAGAAGATAGAGCTGCTCAATGATGAGAGGCAGAAGTTAATATCAGAAATGAATGAACGCACGGCTTCTTCTGGAGAGAGAAGCAAGAAACTTGAGCTCTCTGCTGCAGAACTGGCAAAGGTTAAGGCAGAGCTTTCAAACGGGGAGCAGCAGATAGTCCAGTGCAGTACGGATATAGCCGCCCTTGAGGCTGAGCGTAAAGGAATACTTGAGAAGATGAGCGCCAATTCAAAGGAGATAGAAGGGCTTAAGGAAGAGGAGAGCAGATATGCCAAGGTGGTCTCTGAACTAGATTATCTTGGAATTGCGGATGAGAAAGCTGATGAGATACGTCTGATAAACCAGAGGATACTCGAGCTGAGCAGCAGGCTTATGGAGGAGCAGGAGCACATATCCAGGATAAGCGCAGATAGATCTGCAATGCTCGACAGGAAGGAATTCTACAAGAAGCAGGCTGACGAAGTATCGAAGAGTACGGTGAGCCTCGTATCTGAGATGAACGAGCTTGGCAAGCGCGTTCCTGAGATAGAGTCACGGCTGAAGGAGATAGAGGTTGAGCTGAAGAAGCTTGAATCTGAATCTAAAGGTCTTTCAGCAACCATAGAAAGGGCCGATGAAAAACTCATAGAGCTAAGGGAGCAGAGATCTTATGCAAGGCAGAGGAACAGCCAGCTTGAGACCCGGCTCACGTCTGCCTTCAAGGAGAAGGACGGCTTCTATGGAAAGGCTGCTTCGTTATGCACTTATGAGCTTGAGCACTCTGCAGCGATAGAGGCTGCTGCAGGAGCGAGGATGGAGTACTTTGTTGTAGATGACATTGATGTTGCGAACAGGATAATAGAGTATGTAAAGAGAAACAACCTTGGCAGGGCCACCTTCATACCACTTAAAGAGATAAAGACGATCGCTCCCTTGCCT
>JAMDBP010000036.1 GCA_023487825.1 Candidatus Martarchaeota archaeon | reverse complement strand
TGAGGATGGATGATTTGGAATTGGGAGTTTTTAGGCACAGCACCATTAAAAGATAACTATCTAAAATCCAAAAAGCAAAAGAAGGAAAAGGCATAAACATAAGCCCTGGGCTTATTGGGCTAATACGGATCCCGCACCAAATCCTTATCATATCTCATATCAGTCCCGAATCGGATAGCAAGACGGCTAATAACTACTAACATCTTCATTGCGACATTATCTTTTCTTCCTGCGTCTTATAATGTCTTTATCCGCTTCCTCAGTAATCTTCTTGTCAACAGCAGAATCTACAGCATAATCCTTCAAAGCATTCTTTCTGTCTTCCTCCTTCATAACTGTTGAAATATCAAGTCCGGTCCCACAGGTGCTGCAATAAGTCGAAGTTATTGAATTCAGGTTCCTGCATCTAGGGCACACCTTCACATTAAGCTTGGGTTTAGCCTCCTCGTTCTTAGGTGTCTGGCCATTTGCCTGTAGCACAGCATTGTCTATATCCCTTCCTGACAGATGGACGTAAGTCGCAGCCATCTTGCTGTCTCCGGTCCATCCAAAGAATATCTTCAGCTGCTGCTCAGTAAGCTTATTTGCATAATTGCTTGCCCTGCTATGTCTGAAGAGATGAGGATAAACTCTCTTATCTAACTTGGCCCGTTTCGCCACTTTCTTCAGCATCATCCTAAGTCCAGAATAGTCCATCTGCCTGTTATGATTGAACCAGGATCCTATACCTATCCAGAGCCAATCGTTCGCCTTCATGTCCTTCCGCATGTCAATCCAGCTTCCAAGGAACGGAACACTGAACATTATCGGTATTCTCCTAGAACCTGTCTTTCCAGTGACCGTTATATGTGCAGGATTTCCATTCATATCAATATCCTTCTTCCTAAGTGCCAGGAGCTCACCTGCCCTTATTCCAGTATCGAACAATAGCGCTATTATTGCCCTGTCTCTAGTGTTTGTTGCTGCATCAAGGAGCTTCATTATCTCCTCTTCATCAAGTATGTCTTCAGGAAGAATCTTCTTATTCTTGTTAACCGTTGTCTTTATCCATGCTACATGCTTTGGATAATATATGTCTTCTCCAACCGTGTGCTTGTAAAAAGACTTAACAACGACTTTTATATTCCTCTTGGTCTCATGCGACAGATCATACGTCTCTATCTTTGCCATTGCCTTTTCTATCTCCGTTCTGTTCGCTTTCTTCGCATCAACATCCCTGCCTATTGCAACAATGTACTTCTCAAAGCAGTACAGGTGCTTCAGTATGGTGCTTGTATTGGCTCCGCTTGCCCGCATGAAAGCAAGCATTTCTTCTACATACTCTTTATTCGCTTTTGATATCTCAGGATTAGACATTATCTTGTTCATCCGCGACGTTATGGAACCTTGCTTCGATCTCATAATAGTATTAAAAAGCAAAACTATATAATAATATGCCTACGTACATCGCTATTCAGTAGCAATGGACTCGGCGGGAATCGCACCCGCGGCCTTTCCGTATTCCTGAGCTTTTGGTGAAGCTTTTTCCAAAAGTTTCATGCGAACGGAACGCTCTGCTCCTGAGCTACGAGCCCATGTAACGCTATATTAACTTTTCTTTATATAAAGTTACTTTATGGTGTCTGGTGCGGAGATTAAGGCAAAAGGCATATTCGATACGGTGCTAAAGGATATAAAGCCGACTAAAAGCGACATAAAGACGATGACAACGCATGTTAACTACATCACTGAAAAGCTCGCCAAGATAACAGGAAGGGACGTTGAGATAAGGGTCGCAGGCTCGATAGCAAAGGGCACATATCTCAGGGGAGATGCAGACGTAGACATATTCATGCTATTCAAAAGGGGAACCAGCAAGCAGACTCTTGAGAAAAGGGCGATCGAGTACGGCAAGAAGCTTGTATCTGCAAAATCCGATTACTATGTTGTAAAATATGCAGAGCATCCATACGTAAGAGTCTACCTGCACTCCATAGGGGTAAATGCGGACCTTGTGCCTGCTACAAAGATAGACAATCCAGAGGAACTTGCAACCACTGTAGACAGGACACCGTTCCATACCGAGTTCATACTCTCTAACATGAATGAGAGGCAGAAGGATGAGACAAGGGTTCTAAAGGCATTGCTAAAGGCCCATAACATATACGGGGCAGAGGTGAAGACGAGCGGCTTTTCAGGGTATCTCTGCGAGCTGCTCATACATCACTTCGGTTCACTCTACTCTCTGCTTAATTACATGTCACATGCGCAGGATGTAATAGTTCTGTTTCCAAAAGATAGGGCTGAAGGAGACATAGGTTATACGAAGAGATTCCATACAAACTTTGTTGTAACCGATCCTGTAGACAGGAACAGGAATGTTGCCGCAGGTGTTTCCCAGGAATCACTATCCAGATTAATCCTAATATCCAAAAAATTCATCGAAAGACCATCTATAAATCTTTTTTACAGAAGAGAATACGGCAAGAAAGGCATGCTCTCATCTTTCATAAAGGAATCATCACTGGATGTTCATGCAATGGTGGTAAGGACAAAGCCTGTAAGTGAAGACATAGTATGGCCTCAGCTCCGCAAGGCAGCAAACATGATATGCAACAGAGCATCGCAGCTGGGATTCCGCGTATACGTGCACGCAGAGATTGTAAACAATGACGAGGGTATAATGGTCTTTGTAACTCCAAAGGAAGAGATAGGTTCACGAATAATAAAAGGGCCGAAGGCAAACATGGGACAGGCATCATTGAAGTTTATGGATGCACATAAGGGAGCGATAGGCTTCCTTGTTGAAGGGGATTCTATAAATGTCATAGAAAGAAGCGAGTGCAAGACATTCTCAGAGTTGCTTGCTAGCGTGTCAAAAGGAAAACAGGTAAAAATAAAGAACGGTGCATTGGTAAAGGGTGCAAGGATCTTCCTGAACAAAAGTATTCCTCAGAAGCATTCGTCACTCATATACAAGGAGCTTGCAAAGAAGCTAAATATATGAATCATGAAAGGAAGCTGCTATCCTTCTTTATTATCTTTAACAATTCAGGCATCATGTCAATGCTCTTATCTCTCCATTTTCCATATCTCACTATTCGGATAGCCTCTGCATTAGATCTCTTTCCGCACAATATTTCATAGACCTGCCTGTATCTTTTCCTTGAATCGCTGCCGCACAGGTTTATCGCCTCGCTTATTATGTTATCGCGTATCTTGCCAAAAGGATACCTGCGCTTCTCAAGCCTCTTTATCAGAGTCGGAAGGTGCTCTCTCATCACTATCACAACTGCATTGTCAACCTTTATCCCTGAGAGCAGATGGCCTTCAAGTATCAGCGGGAGTTTTTTCTTAGCATGCTCCTTTGCAATCTGATTGATCTTTTTCTCAAGCTTCTTCATGTCTATTATGCTTGTTCCATAACCATCCTTTCCAATCACGTAGCCGTAGCTCTTTGCAATCTCATTTGCCCCTATTACTTCAGCTCCTGTCTTCTCTCCAAGATACTTTGCAAGCGTGCTCTTGCCTGTTCCAGGGGTTCCTGTTATGATGATAAGTTTTTCCATAATAGCAGTCTTGCAATCACTTTACATTTAGAGAATCACGTATGCTCTCAAGAAGCCCTTTTATCTCATCCCTTGACCTGTCCATTACCATTATCTCGCTTGAAGGAGGGCTTATGCTGAGCAGGTACTTGTTCCTTCCTGAGAAGAGCCACGATCCTATCGTATAATCTTTGTAGACTGTTGAGAGTTCTGCTATGTAATCTGATATGTTTATCATCCTTGTGACAAGCTGATCCACAGATGCATCATATCCTTCTATTATTATTTCTTCACGTTGCGGGGCATCAACGAACAAAGGCCTGACAAAGGGCACCTGTCCTATTGAAGCTTTCGTAGTTATCGCCTGCGTTATCTTTTTCGTATCTGCATCTACAGCTGCGAGTGCGTTCTTCAATTCTGCCGCTTCACTGCTCATGCCTGCTATTCTCTGGTCAAAGAAAGCATCAACATCCTTCTCAATCGATCTTATCTTCTCTGCCATGCCTGGATTATCCTCATAATTAGCTGGTTCCTTCAAGAGTTCTTCAAGATCTATCCCATACTTCTTCCTTATAACGGGTTTAACCTCTGAGAGGTACCTCAAAGAGTCATCGCTCAAAATATCATTCAATTCTGCCATAAGAACACTGTACATATTGCCATTTTAAAGTTTATAACCATATAGTATTATGGAATCAGAGGCAGAGAAGCTTGAATTCTCGTACAAGTACCCTTTCTCAAACGCTGCAATGGAGATAATAGGCAGTGCATCATCTAAGATAGAAGAGAAGTACCTGAGGATGGGTAAGCTGCGTCTTGAGGAGGACCTGAGCAGAAGAAGACCGGAATTCACAAACGTAAAGCTCAACGAAATAAAGAGATCCATAGTGGTAAGCTATGTATATTCAAGGATGCTTGCGAGCGCCCTGAATGACAGGTATCTGCTCAATGTGTACATAACTGCAGAGAGCAATCGTGTAAGGTCCGCACTCTCATCAGAGGAGACGAACAATGTCATGGAGCTGTCAAAGGAGCTCGGCATACCTGTAACCAATGAAGACGGTTCATTTGCCATAAGGTTTGACCAATTCCTTATGAACAAGCAGAAAGGCGCAAGCCTGCAGTTGGTAAACAGGAGCCTTGACAAGGGAAGGGTCTATCTCTCATTGGCAGAGCTTTCAGAGATAATAGCAGAGGCAGCAAGGAAGAAAATAGCGGCAAACCTTCCCATAAGCGCAAAGAAGCTGCCAAAGGAGATAATAGAGTATGCAAGGAGCGTAAAAAGGCCTGTAAGGAAGGCAAGAGTCCAGCAGGGAGGTAAGGTTTACAGATGGATAGAGAAGATATTGGAGACGCCGATACACGATGTAAGACACCGCACAGTAAACCTGATACTGGCACCATACTTGATAAACGTAAGGAATATGCCTGAGGAGGAAGCAGAGAAGATAATAACGGAATATATAGAGAAGTGCAAGGAGCTAAATCCAGACACGAATGTAAACAGTGCCTACATAAAATACCAGTGTAAATATGCAAAATCAAAAGGGCTTAAACCTCTATCGCTCAGGAGGGCGAAAGAGCTTTATGAAGGTACGCTTGATTTGGGTGAATAGATGGATAAATACACATTATGTCACGTATGCGGAAAGCCTGCTTCCCACGTGTGCAAATTATGCGGCAGGCATGTATGCAGCGTCCACTTTGATGAGAAGATGGGAGTATGCACAACGTGCTCCCATGGCAGAAGAATAAAATCAAAGAGCTGATACCTGGAAGTCCCTTGCAGATGTCCCCTTAGGGAACGCCCTTCCATTATGCGCCCTTACTGGCAATCCTGTCTCCTCTGCTATCCTGCTAAGCTCTGATGCATCTATCAGCCTGTCAGTGGCAAGCTCGTAATACTCTATCTCCCCAGCTTTTTCCTTTTCAACAGTGAAGGTAAGCTTCTGATACATCCCGCTCCTCACTACGCGTATCTTCATCTCTCCCTCTTTTATTATCCTTGCAGCTTTTTCAGAAAGTACCATCATCTCCCCTGTCAACTATAAAATATTAAAGCTATCATGGTGATAGTATTATTATGTATTCAGTATATGTGGCACTTTTAATATTCATGCTGTTTGCGCTTGCAGTGCCTTTTGCAATGATCTTCAGCTCCATACTTATAAGGAACAGCAAGAGATCAAACAAAGTAAAGAACTCGTCTTTCGAGAGCGCTGCGGGAAGTACCGGCTCAAGAATAAGCATAATGAACGAATACATGCACTACTTCTCGATATTCGTTGCATTCGATATAATAGTAGGGATAATGTTTATATGGACGTATTCGGCAGGTCTTTTGACTATGGCAGACAGTCTTACAATACTGATGCTTCCTGTTGCAGGTTTCATAATGGTGCTGATATTGCTTTTGATGATAAAGTTCACTAAGTGAGTAGATGGTAGAGGAGTACCCTGAAGAAGAATTCAAGATTGCAAAACAGGAAATGGATAGACTCGTCTATGAATCACTCAAGGGAAGGGATGTAAAGCCTAATGTAATGTTTGCAAAGATGTCGGAACTGTCGCGCGCATTTGGAATTTCAAAAGGAATGGTGAAGTGGTCAAGGGTAAACTCCCTATGGCCTATGCAATTCGGGCTGGCATGCTGTGCCATAGAGCTCATGGGCTTCGGTTCAGCAAGAATAGACGCTGAAAGGAAAGGATATCTGCTTTTCAGGAGCACCCCAAGGCAATCTGACGTCATGCTTGTAGCGGGATGGGTGACAAAGTCCATGGTGCCAGAGATAAAGAGGCTGTACGAGCAGATGACCGAGCCTAGATACGTGATAGCTTTCGGAGAGTGTGCAACTTGCGGAGGCCCTTGGTTCGAGAGCTACAATATAATACGAGGCATAGACCAGGTTTTGCCTGTAGACGTATATGTTGCAGGATGCCCTCCGAAACCAGAGAATCTCTTTGAGGCTATGATAAAGCTTCAGGAGAAGATAAGTGGTAAGATTGAAGATTAAACGAGAAGAGCTGCTTCAGAAAATAGGGGAGATGAAGGGTGATGGTTACTCTTACCTTGTAAAGATAACTGCGGTGGATTACGTAGATCATCTCACAGCGCTATACTTCCTAAGAGACATAGACAAGAACAGGGAGGAGACTCTTGAGATAGATTTGGTGCCTACGGACCTCTGGCTCCCTACTATAATGAAGGAGCATACCTCTGCAGATTGGTATGAGCGGGAGATGTCAGAGATGTTCGACATAAAGATAAAAGGGAGAAAGGCCCCGAGATTGCTTCTGGAGAGATGGGATGGCACACAGGGCCCTCTAAGGAAGGGATTCACATGGGGAGAGGATTACAAATCAATGTGAGCATATGACAATAACCAGGATAAATATAGGGCCTGTGCATCCAAGCACCCACGGAGTACTCCAGCTGGTTGTTGACATTGACGGAGATACTATAGAGAGAGTGGATCCGCATATAGGCTATCTGCATCGCGGAGTGGAGAAGCTTACCGAGACGAGAATGTACATGCAGAATCCTCCTTACATGGAAAAGCTCGATTACATCGCTCCGATGTCATATGATGAAGCTTATGTAGCTGCTGTTGAAAAGGCTCTGGGGATAGAGGTTAAGGAGCGGGCAATGTACATACGCGTGATATTGCTGGAGCTGCAGAGGATAGCAAGCCATCTTTTCTTCATAGGTACTATCGGAAACGATCTAGGGCAGATGTTCACGCTCTTCATGTGGGCATATATGGACAGGGACAAGGTGCTTGACCTGCTGCAGGAGGCATCAGGAAGCAGGATGTTCTATGTAAACATGAGGCTGGGAGGCATGCTTAGCGATCTTCCGCCAGATTTTGAGGAAAGAACCTTGGAGACGCTTGACTATATGGGGAGAAGGATAAACGAGTATGAATCGTTCATCGAGAAGAATCCGGTATTCCATGAAAGGATGAAGAATATAGGCATACTGCCTCCTGAAAAAGCACTCGACCTGGGTGTCACAGGGCCTGTGCTCAGGGCTTCAGGCGTCCAATATGATGTAAGGAAGAACTCACCCTATTATGTATACGACAAACTGCATTTCGAGATAAAGATACTTACAAAAGGAGACAACTTTGCAAGGTATAAGCTCAGGCTGCTTGAGATGCGCGAGAGCATAAGGCTGATTAAAGAAGCATTCAAGCAGATGCCTGCAGGCGACGCGCTGGGCATGCCTGTTAAACTAAGAAGTCCTCCTACAAAGAATAAGATAGCATGCGTAAGCAGGGAGGCACCGAAGGGAGAGGTAATGATGTATCTGGTAGCGGATGATCAGAAACCTTACAGGCTCTCCATAAGGTCTCCAAATTTCATAAATCTGATGGCGATAATGCACATGGCGAAAGGTCTCAGGACAGCCGACCTCTTTGCAACTCTCGGTACACTTGATCTGGTGATGGGTTGTGTTGATAGATAGTATAGTTCAATTATTCAATAGCCTGCTTAATTCAAGCAATATCGCTTACAACCTGATAGCATTGGTAATATACGCGATAATAATCTTCCTGATATTAGCAGTATTCGGATACATGTTCGGTTGGGTAGAGAGGAAGCTGATAGCAAAGGCGCAGTACAGGCATGGTCCCACGTATGTTGGAAAATATGGGATACTGCAGAACTTTGCGGATCTGGTAAAGCTCTTCTCCAAAGCAAGCCTTGATCTTGACAATGCGGATTCTATCTTATACAGCACCGCGCTTCCGATACTGATATCACTTACGATATTCACGGTGATGCTCCTTCCAATATTCCCGAGCATACAGGCCACAAACATAGGCTTCGGGCTCCTGCTTGTATTCGTTGTAATAGCATTCATGCCGATAGCCATATTCCTATCAGGATATGCTAGCGGAAACAAGTTCGCGGACATATCTGCGCAGAGGTCAATACTCATGCTTCTCAGCTATGAGATACCGTTGATGCTAGTGATAGCTGCGATAGGGCTGATATCAAAGGGCTACAATCTGCAGAACATAATAGCGATGCAGTCAAATGCCTATTACATAGTTCTGATGCCAATAGGCTTCGCGGTCTTCTTCATAGCGATGCAGTCAAATGCCTATTACATAGTTCTGATGCCGATAGGCTTTGCGGTCTTCTTCATAGCGATGCTTGCGGAGATAGAACGCCCTCCATTCGACCTTATGGAAGCAGATTCAGAACTGATAGCAGGATGGATAACGGATATGAGCCCCGCGTATTACGCTCTTGTCCTCTTCCTTGATTACTCCAAGGTATTCATGTCAAGCCTGCTTATATCCATACTCTTTCTGGGAGGATGGCTAGGACCCGCTCCTATACCTGGTGTGGTATGGCTGCTGATAAAAGCGATCATAATAGCAGTGATTGCGGTAATAATAAGAGCGACTACATTCCGTATGAGGATAGACAGGATCCTGAGAATGGGATGGCTGATACTCATACCTCTGTCATTAATAAATCTTATAATAACATATATAGTGTTTGTTGGTTGATCTGATGATATGGCCTATAATGAAAACAATGAAGACGACAATAGGCACAAAGAGGTTCACAGTTAACTTCCCTGAAGAGAGAGAATCCATGCCTGACAACTACCGCGGCATGTTAAGGCTGGACATGAACACCTGCATAAGCTGTTCGGCATGCGCAATAATCTGTCCGAACAAAACTATAACAATGGTAGACGTGGTCACGGCAAAAGGGGTGAAGAAGATGCCACAGATAGGCATAGAGAGATGCCTGTTCTGTGCTCTATGCGAAGAGGTCTGCCCTCCCAAATGCCTTACACTTACGAAGAACTATGACTATGAAGTATATGATAAGAGGGATCTGCTGAAGAACCCGGCAGATCTTGAATAATGATAAAGTGTAGACATGATACTATTAGATGTGCTGTATGTGCTGATAAGCGTACTCGCTGTCATATCTGCGCTTCTGGTATTCGTCTTCAAGAAGCTGCTGCACGCAGCATTGGCTCTTACGATGACATTTCTTGCAAGCGCGCTTCTCTTCGCAGCAATAGGGCAGACCTTCATAGGCCTGCTGCAGATACTGATATTCGTAGGAGGATTATCGGCATACCTTATAGCCGCAGTAGCTACAGAGGACAAGGGAAAGGAGATGCTCAAGCGTGTACCATTCTTCGCTTCTGCAATCATACTCTCCATAGCTTTTACAGCAATAGCCTTCCTTGTTCCTCAGGGGGCATATGCCTCATCTACATTCCAGCAATCATCCTCGATAATGTTCTCTCAATACTATCTGGTATTATTCATACTTACTCTGCTGCTCTTCTCAACAGCAATGGGTGGGGTCATAATAATAAAGAATT
>JAMDBP010000026.1 GCA_023487825.1 Candidatus Martarchaeota archaeon | reverse complement strand
ATAAACATAAGCAGGGACAAGTACAATATGGCGCTTGCAACATACTATGCGCTGCAGAGCCTCTCTGATATAAAGAATTCTGAGTCCATGCAGGCAAAGAAGGCAGATCCTGTGCAGGCAAAGAACTGATTCTTTTTAGATTAAGTTCCTCATTCAGATTCAATTCCTTACTATACTGCCAGTGTGCTTCTTTCCATCCAGAGCCTTTGCCAGCTCCGTTATACTGTCATTAACGAATAGTATGTCTATGTTTGACCTCTTTGCTATCTTCGCTGCGAAGAAGTCAAGTATGAAATTGGAGCCCGCTGATCTGTCATCACATCTGTTCGCTATATCGACAAGCTGCTGATGGTTGAGCTTTGGAAGCTTCTTTGCGCCCTTCTCCCTTATCGGCCTGTCATAAACGTAATTCTCCCTGCTTATGTTTATCATCTTTCTGCATCCTGTAAGTTCGCATGCGAGCATAGCCACTGAATCGGTTGTTATTCCGGGAATTATCCCTCCCATTATGACTATGTCGCTCAGCGTTATCCCTGCATTGAGCTCCTCCATCGTTGTCACTATGTTCGGGTAAACATTGAATTCCGAGAGAAGATCCTTTAGTATCAGCGCGTTTATCCTTGTGAACGCTATACCTATCTGATCGAGTATCGCATTGTTGCTGATTATGCTCCTCGTAGAGCTTATGTAGAGCCTGCTCGAGTATCCTCCTCCTACGACGAATATGAAGCGTGTGTTCTTTATGCGCTTCTTCAGGAGCGCAGCTAGCTCATTTACGTATTTTACGTTTATCCCGCTCTCTTTCGAGAGTATGCTTCCGCCTATAGAGATGCACACGGTCTTCTTCGTTCAATTACCCAAAAATTGCACCTAGCCCCTGTTCGCTCTGATTCCTTTCGTTCTCTATTACTTCTATTACCTTGTTCTCGGTCTTTTCATCGGCGCGCTGCAGCCCCTCTATGCTCTTCTTCAGCTTCTCCTCCCCTTTCTCCAGGAACTCCTGGTTTGCAGATATGCACAGATAGCTCTTCTCCCTGTCAAGATCAAGGGATATGCCGTCCTTTATTTGATAATCCTGCCTTGCGAATATTATGTTTGCTTCTTTGTCCTCCTTTAGCTTGCTTATCTCCTCATCGCTCTTGCTCTTATCAAGATAGGGATCATACTCCATCAGCTTCTTTACGGCTGGTGCTTTTGAGGAATCAAATACGTAGACTCTTGAAGGTATGCAAACACCTTACTCTGCCTTTTTGGCATTTATATTGCCCTCCCTTCCCGGCCTGTTTATGACTATAGCCTTGCCGTCATCCGTATCTATTACCGTACCCTTTGTTATTATGTTAAGCCTTGCAAAGTTCCTGTTGTCCTTTGACTCAAGAATCGACTTTATCTTTGTCTTCTTGTATTTGCCGTTGACAAGAAGGTTTGCAAATCCGGCATACTGGAGCTTGCTCTTTCTCTCTCCGCCTCTGCCCCTTACCTCCTTTACCTTGTTCTTGTCTCCGAGCTTAGTAGCTATGAAGTAACCACCCATATCATGCCTCTTCTTGTCATGATTCTTCAGCTTCTTCTTGCCACTACCGTTGAGCTTCCTGCGCGATTTTCCGTGGAATTGCGATCCAAACTGACTCATTAAACCACTTATAATTAACACTATCTATATCAGTATAGCACTGCTATACTTATGCTGGGAAAAGTTTTAAAGTGTTGCTATACGTTATTCTGATGTATGGATGCGCCTTATGTACCAGAATGGGAGCTTTTTGCCTATGTCTGCTCATCGGAATATCCGGCTGAGGAGCTGATAGAGTATGCAACGGATCTTCCCAGCAGCAGGAATGTCCTTCTTGTCCTCAGGCATGACAATGATATTGAGAATAGAATAGGTTCAGCGTATCTCAGCATGATGGTAAGATTCAAAGACCATATCAACAAGTACAAGAAGAGGAGCATGGAGATGCTGATGTTTCTCTATTCTGACCATGAGATAGGAAGGAAGGCAGATGCGGTGAGACTTGATAATAATAAGTTCATACTCTTTTCCGATAACAAGATTTTATTTGACAGATTTGCAGATGCAAAAAAGGTAAAGAAGCTGAAGAAGATAAAGGTGGTTCCAGGCTTTGAATCCGAGCATCTCATCAGATAAGCAATGCAAGTATATATCCAAGAGCCATCGCAAGGATGGCGAGGAAGACCCACGACCTTATTATCGCAAGCATCGTCTTCCCCTGGGCAAAGTGCATATTATAGCTGATAGTTGAACCGTATATGCTGGATACGTATATCTGCGTATTTGAGAGAGGTATGCTGAATACTGTTGCTATCTCTACGAATATGGCAGATACTGCCTGCGATATAGTTGAATTGAGATAGCGCATAGCCACTATCCCGTTTCCCATAAGTGCCAGTTCCCTTCTGCTCAGGAAGACACTGCCTATTATTATGCCTATTATTGCAAGTCCAATGGCGTATGCAGCGTTGCCCTGATGAGGCATTAGCGCATATACAAATCCTATAGTATTTGCACCTAGTGTGAAGGCCGTGAAGAATGATACGACTATCAGAAGCAGCTTCATGTATCTTATGCTCGTCCATATGTTCCTGTCCTTCATCATATTGTATGAATAACGCATTGTAGCATAACTGAGCAGTATTGCAAATACAGAAGAGAGTATCCACGCAAGCACCATTACGGCAACGAAGGTCAGGTCTGGATTGGCGCCTATTGCTATGTCAAGTCCAAGTATCGCCATTGCCATGGTCATAGAGAGGGATTGTGGGACCTTGGTCTTGTGTGCAAAGAGGAAGACTATTAGCGCGGTAAATAGGACTATAGATGAGAGAAGATAATTATTTACAGGCATAAGGCTGAGAAGCCCAGTGCCAAGAAAATTTCCCTCTACTATAAGTCCCAGAGAGTATCCGAGTATCGTAAGAATTATGCCCTTTCTCTTGCTCACTATATTGCTGTTTATAAGAGAGCCCGTACAGGCAGGAAGGTTGTTTCCAGAGACAAGGGCTATTACAAGGAATGCCAGCAAATAAACAATCAGGTTCTGCACTGGATCACTAGCTTATTATTGATGCAAAGATGCTCACCAGCCTGTCAGCCACATCCTCGCAGTTGTCCTGCACATCATCAGAGAGATATGCAAGGTCAAGGATATGGTTGAAGGTCTTGTAATCCATCTTGGTATTATATGCGTAGGCGACCATCTCGTCCTTGATATTGTCCCCTGCCTGCTCATACTTTTCTATCTCGAAGCGCAGCTTGCGAACCTCGGATACACTGGATGCCTTGTGCATCTTAAGAAGAACCTTTATCGCATTGTCAGAGAGGTCGCACATCTTGACCATCTGCCTTGTTACATACGCATCCATCTTCCTGTTCTTTATCCTGTAGCGCGCGTATGATCTTGAAAGATTGAATATGCTGTCTACTATGTTATCCTCGAAATCCATGAAGCGAAGCAGGTCCGGTATGATGTTGGGCGGCATGCCTCCCGATGTTATTGAGTTGGAGACGTCAAAGACTGCACTGTCTGACGCTTCCTCTATCTTCTTTATCGACGCTATGCTTCCTGAACCGCTTATCACCTTCTTCAGCTCATTGTTAGCGTTGAGAGCATGCGAGACTATCCTGCTGCTCTTCTCCATCATCTCCTCTTCAGAGCTCTTGCCGAATAATTTTCCAAAGAATCCCATGGTACAACACTCATCTGTTATCGTTTATCAGCGCGTAGAGCGCAGCTGCCTTCTTCTTCCCTATCTTATCAACTTCGCACAGCTCTTCTTCGCTCGCATTCATTACATTCTTTATGCTTCCGAAGTGTTCAAGCAATCTTTTTGCAAGCATGGGGCCTATTCCGGGAAGCATGCTGAGCAGCATCACCCTTCTTTCATATTCCGAGAAAGCACGCTTCTCCCCTATCAGCCTTGGCTCTCTTGAATCGGTTGTCTGTTCGCGCTCTGCAACCTTTGCGAGTATGATTGCTGTATGCACAGGATCCCTTGACCTTATCACCTGTATGTTGAAATCATAATAGAGCTTGAGTATAGTACCGAGTATCACGTTGTCGCTGAGCCTGAAGTCAGCATCATCTCCCTCTATAAGCAGGATAGGCTTACCGAAACTTGCTGCAAGTCTTTTGACCTGGTCAAAGAGCCTGTTGTCAATTATAGATTTTTCAAAATCAGGAACAGTCTTTCGTTCTATGCACGTCCTGTCAGAGATTATATAATCACCTACAGGCAGCTGGGCAAAATCTATGAGCACTCCAAGATTGGAAAGTTCCTCATGCATCATCAGATTGCGCTCCCTGTTGTCAACAATTATCTTCAGACCCTGCATCGAACCAGTAATTAGTTCGCTTGACGTCTTTTTTAACCTTCTTGCAGATTAATCAGCAGTGTATAAATGGCAAGAAGGGTCAGCAAGAGAAAGATGCCCGACAGGGATAAGTACAGGGTTAATGAAAGGTGGAAGATAGAGGAAGGAGTATTCGACAGGAAGACTATGATGAATATAGAGAAGGTCTTCACCCATGGCATCGCTTCCAGAATGATTCATATAATATCAAAGGGCAAGGAAGCTGATGTTTATCTCGCAGAAGCTGGGGATAAGATCAACGAAATGTACATAGTGCTCAAGATATTCAATCAGGAGAACACAAGCTTCAAGAGAAGAACCGAGTATGTCAAAGGGGATCCCAGATTTGACGGAGTGAAAGCAGACGTGACTAGCATAATAAGGATATGGTGCAGGAAGGAGTATGGGAACCTGAAGATAGCTGAGGAGGCGCAGGTATCTGCCCCTAAGCCTTATTACTTCAAGGGGAATGTGCTTGCAATGCAGTTGATAGGAGATGATGGGATTCCTTCACCGATACTGAAAAATACTGAGCTTGAAAACCCTGAGAAGGTCCTAGATGAGATTATAGAGAATATGAAGAGACTCTATTCTGCAGGTCTTGTGCATGGAGATATTAGCGAGTATAATATACTGATTAAGGATGATATGCCATTCCTTATAGACATAGGACAGGGAGTCTCATTAGGACATCCAAAAGCAAACGAGTTCCTTGAAAGGGATGTTGTCAACATACTCTATTACTTCAATAAAGTATATGGAATAGAAAAGAATAAGGAGAATGTTATCTCGCAGATAAAGAGCTGATTATTTAGGTATCTCAAAGCCCTTTTTCTTAAGAGTATCCTTGTCCAACAGGCTGTATCTCCAGATTATGTCCCCTTTCTCATCTCCCTGTACGACCCATGGTTTAACAAGTACTAAATCATTTTCCTTTACCCAGAACTTCCTCTTCAGTCTTCCTGGTATTGAGCAGACGCGCTGCTTCTGGTCTGCGCAGTTTATCATGAACTTTGAGGCTCCGAGCGCCTTGTAGACCGTGCCTATGACCTCATTGTCCCTAGGTATCATGAGAGTATGGACCTGTTCGGTGTTGTTTTTATTGTACAAAATAACCACTAATAGTTCTTAACAGTATATCTTGCTCCGCACGCCTCGCATACGATTGTCATGTAGCCGCGCTCTGTGCTCTGCACATGCGTATCTGGCTTGTGGCACTCCTTGCATATGATGTATATCTCAAAGTACTTCTTTATCTTTTCTGTAAGTTCCTGCTGCTGCACCTTTGCGTTTATTATCAATGAGGAATTATCCATAGACGTAGGGGTTCCAAGCTCCTTTGTAAGGTATCTTGCTATGTCTGAAGGATCCCTCCTTGCAGCATCTGCTATTGCATTGAGATTCCTCAGGAAGGTCTTGCTACCCTGTATCATCGAGTCTGCCTCAGGTATCTTGAAGTCTACCTTTTCCTCTGATAACTGTGATATCTGCGTAAATGCCCTATCCAGTAGTTCTTCGTAATTCAATTGCTTCACCAAGATTAAGATCTGCCCTTATAGATAATACAGGAAAGGTATTAATAAGGTTATAGTGATGAATTTTATTGCAGCAGAAGGGCAGGGAGCTAGAGGTTTCCTTTACCGCAAATCCTCTTCATGGCGGGCCTTATGCCTGTTGCGTGTTATGCCGGATATGTCGGCCTTGTATGAAAACGTTGAGATCCTGCCTTTGGCGGTAGTTTTGTATATGAACCGGGCCAGGCCGGAAGGAGCAACCCTAAGTACACTGCAGAAGTGGACCTCCACTATGCGTATAAAAACCTATGCTCTGAAGATACAGGATTGAGTGGACATGCAAACCAGCTTACATATTCGCATTATGCAAGACGGGTTTCTGCTGCATATGCTGGGTTCGCCTAGTGGGATGGCGGCAGGTTGCTAACCTGTTTGGCAGTAATGCCTTTACGAGTTCGATTCTCGTACCCAGCGTTTAACCCTTTGTGTAGCTCTGGCTCTGAAAAACAAGACAGATACGTATAAACATCTGCAAATAGCCTCTAAATACGGCACAGAATCGAACACCTGCGGGTATCCAGGTTCCACGTGGCAGCGATCCTGACGCAGTATATCTCAGGCAGATATACAGGTTCATGAAAGAGATAGAGGCTAATCCTGATATAGACAGATCTAACGTGGACCTTGCCAAAAAATTCCTAGTCTACCTTAAGGCAAGGAACTCCGCTCCAAGGACAATAGTAAAACACCTGTACCTTTATAGCAAGATTATCAAATCGTGGGACAGGAAAACTCCTCTGCTGAAGGCAGACAGAGAACAGATGGAAGAGCTTGTAGCGAAGATAAACGACTGGCCGGTGGGAGACCTTACAAAGGCAAACGCAAAGATAACCATAAAGATGATTTTCAAGCACTATGTCGGAAAGGACGAGTATACTCCACCTGTAGTGGGAAAATGGATGTCAGTAGCTGCTGAACCCAAGCGCAGGCTTACCAGCAGCGACCTGTTTACCCGCGAAGAGATAGAGAGGATGATTGCAAATGCAGGAAGCCTCAGGAATTCAGCAATAATAGCCCTTTTTGCAGATGTTCCTTTGCGCCCCCATGAACTTATCAAGTGTAGGCGCAAGCACCTGAACCTTGAAGCTGAGAACCTCTATCTCGTGGTTCCAGAGGATACCAAGACAGGGAGCAGGAAGGTCATACTGTGTGACAGCATACCACGCCTTGCAGCATATTGTAACAGTGAGAAGGATCTCAAGCCTGATAATCCATTGTTTCTTGATTATACATGGCATAAAAACAAGAAGGGCATTACGTACAGCGGCCTGAATATGATGGTTAAGAGAGTTGGTAAACGTGCTGTGTTATTGGCACTTTACCGCTTTACGCTTCATTTCTTCAAAAACCTTCAGGATCGCTTACTCTCAGCCATGGTTATACCTATGTCTTAGAGCTTCTGACTGCTGCCATGGCGCTTTTCCCGGCACGGCACCGCCCTCCCACGTTGTGGGATTATGGAAAAACTCGACAAACAGGTATTGGTTTACGTTGATTCTGAGCTCCGCTCCTGGCTGGATGAGAAGACCGGCAGGGGCTACAAGATAGGCAGCCTGGTGCGCCACATACTGAGAAGGCAGATGGAGTTCGAAAAGGGGCAGAAGCCCTCTTCCCCGGTGGGCGTATGAAAGCCGTCAGTGGAACTGCCAACGGCAGGAGCAAGTGATTCTGATTGCATAAAACAGGCAACGGAAGGCACCTCTGCCCAAGACAAATGCGACAATCCAATGGTAAGGAAAGAATACAGATTTGATATATAAGTTATTTATCCTAAACCGACCAAAATACAAGGACTTACTATTGTATTCGCAGGAGGAATAGCAAAAACTGCCGTCTGTGCATTAATATTAGTTGATACAAGTTCAGATTCCAAAGCAGCACTTCCAGAGGCACAATTCTGGATAGTCTGATTGACAAGAACCCACTCTATTTCAGGGGGACACTTTGAGGTATTTGACTGATTGGATACCGGGCATCTATCATATATAATTACTTGGGCAGCGTCAAGCCCTACTTTTAATAGCTTCAACTCTGTAAAGTTCTGTCCTGCTTTACATACCAATAAATGTGCGTCTGTTTCTTCAGGAGTGCAAGGTCCGGTAGCCATTAATTCACTCTGGTTTATAGTAGTGGTTGAGGTTAATGGCGTTTGGGTCTTACGTGGCGAAGGCATCATTACCATGACTGCCACTATAGCTATGCCTATGACTAAGATTATGCCCAGTAAAACATATCCTGATTTCATTATAACATCTGCTCTAGATATAACTGCTAAATACTAATCTAACTAATAATACGCTTAATCATACCTAATATCTAAGTGCATCATCCATATCTAATCTCGGCGTAATTAGTTGCTACTCAACCAGCTCTCAGTCCACGTCGTACCTCCTGAAATTGAAGATGTAGAAGTATCTTGGCTATTATGTTGTATATAATATCCACTGGTTGGATTATAATTTGTACCTATGCCTGCGCAGTTTGAATTATCACATATATAGCTTGTATAAGTTACTGTGGAGAGATCAGGTAATTGATAATACCCATAATAACATCCATTGGAATTGCCACTACAACCTTGCGGAGATTCTAACACATACCACCCATAATTCTCCGTAGATGTGCCCACACACTGTATCCCTTGCATTGTGGATGAAGACCCTATTGTCCAGATCTCAGACCATTGGTCTCCTGTACCACCTCCGCTAGGCACACAGTTTGATGTAGTTTTTGTAGTCATGTTTATCGTTTGCCCTTGCACTCCATTCATCCAAGAAGGAGGTGAGATAAATGTTGGTCCAGAGCCGCCATTAGTTGGACTAGGGACATATTCTACAAACAATACAAATCCTTTGCTGTTCGCTTTTGGAGACGCAGTTAGATTAAAGCCACTCCACAATGTACCTCCTTGCACCAGCATTGTATTAGTCGTATTTGTAACACCAGTCCATTGCGCAAATGTACAACATGCTGCCGTAGCACCTGAAGGTTTACTTATCGTAGATGGCACTTGTACATTACCATACGCTCCGTACACCGGTGCAGTGCTTAAACAAGTGAAAAACGAACTAGAGCAATATTTACTAGAATATCCTCCTTGATTTACCAAGCTAGATGTTAAGTATATATGGACATTTGTTGTGTTAGTATAAGAAATATTTACAATTTTCCTAGTATTTACATTTACCTCTGCAGTTATGTATGATAAATTATTCTGAGAGTAAAATATTATTCTCTCAGTAGGTGTTATATTCTTTCCCCACGTATATCCAAAGCTTGAGTACGGTTTAATATTATAAGTGTTTCCTGCCGCCAGTACCTTAAATCTGGAAGACTGAATTACAGTATTGGCTACGGAGTAACCAAATGATCTGACAAATGAATCTCCAGGAAAACCTACTGGAATACCTTTAGAAAAGTTAATCGAATTATTAACTACAACATTGTTAGCATGTAATCCTGATGCATGCAGTGCCATTGCTGCGAATAAAAACAATCCTACTGCCCCATAATATGCTATTGCCCCTTTCACATTATCCCCAAATAATTATTATTAAGCAATTTTTAAATACTTTACTGCTTTGTCAGGTTTTTGTGCGTAGAAGATTTGACCAGAATGCCGGGAAGTCAGAATTATTGGGAATTCATATCGAATGGATTTTTTCAGATAGCAAGTACAGGTTCGGTCATGTTCCCATACATATAACTTAATCACAATCTACTAAAGCCTTACGGTAGGCGTGAAGCGATGCCGAGATTCCGAGACAGACGAGGAATCGAGAACGCCCGAGCGTACTGCGCCTTGTATGCGCTTAGCCAGATTTAGCTACGACGCTTCGTAGCCGCTCATGCTTGTGGCGATATATGTGGTGTTGCTGACTATGGTGCTTATGCTCATGCTAATGTTAATGCTCATGCTTGTGGAGCCGGTGTATATGCCGATATTGATTATGCCGCTTATGCCTGCGGCACCCATACCTATGATGCCTTCGCCGCGGCGCTCCGGGGTGCCGGTCCATACGCACGCCAGGCTCAAGCTCGCAGAGTCAGCTCGACCATGGCCAAAGTGCTCGCCTCGCTCCGCATCCGCTCGGCTCGCACGCTCGCTGTGTGGAGTTTGTTGTTCTCTAA
>JAMDBP010000002.1 GCA_023487825.1 Candidatus Martarchaeota archaeon | reverse complement strand
TGCAAAGACCTTAGTATCGGAACCAGCTCCCTTGTATATCCGACTGCATCTGTCGTTATCACTCCTGCTCCGCCACCGTTTGTGATTATGCCTATCCTATTTCCTTTGGGCGCTGGTTCCGATACTAAGGTCTTTGCATAATAGAGAAGGTCGTTAAGGTCGTTTGCAATTGTGAAGCCGAACTGCTGGAAGATGCCTTCGTAAACCTGATAATCCCCTGCGAGAGAGGCCGTGTGCGACAGAGTGGCCTGCTGGCCTACTGAAGTCCTTCCTCCTTTGAGCACGACTACAGGCTTCTTCTTCGTGACCTTCCTGGCAACCTCGATGAACTTCTTGCCGTTCTTTATGCCCTCGACATACATTATGATTACTTTTGTATCATCGTCATTCATCAGGTATTCTAGTATGTCGGACTCGTCGATATACGCGGCGTTTCCATATGAGATGAATTTTGAAAGTCCGAAGCCCTCTCCTGCTATGAGGTCGAGAATCGTGCTGCCTGCCGCGCCGCTCTGCGATATGAAACTCACATAACCTACGCCAGGCTTGCTCAGCTTGTATGTAGGAAGGAAGAGCGTATCTGTCCTTGCCCGCGTATCTATGACTCCAAGGCAGTTTGGACCGAGCATCGGCATCTTGTACCTCTCCGAGATCTCCACTATCTTATCCTGCAGTTCCTTCTGCCCTATCTCTTCGAAGCCTGCAGTAACCACTATCGTGCTTCTTACGCCTGCTTTGCCGCATTCTTCCAGAACCTGGGGGACGAAAGGAGCAGGTATTGCTATTACCGCAAGGTCAAGTCTCTCCTTTATCTCCCCTATGTGCCTGTATGCCTTGACTCCGAGTATTGATTCCGCATCTTTGTTTATCGCGAAGAGTTTGCCGGCATATCCTGAATTGATGTAATTCTGCAGTATTATGTGCCCGACCTTTTCAGGGTTCTGCGATGCACCTATTATCGCTACCGATTTCGGGTTCAGCATAGATCTCAGGTCAACTCCCATTTCCAACACGCTATTTCAGAATTCTTATATCTACTACGTCGTATCCGTCCTTTCTAAGTATCACAGGGTTAAGGTCGAGCTCCTTAAGATCCGTGCCGTTGAGCATCTTCGAGACCTTTACCAGAAGCTCTCCGAGCATTCTTTTATTCTCTGAATTGTAGGTAATTACCTCTGCGGATCTGAGACTGTCTATCATGCTTCCTGCGTCTTTGTCATCTATCGGGCAGACGCGTATTGCGAAGTCCTTGAATGCCTCGACGTAGATCCCGCCCAATCCCAGAAGTATTACCTTGCCGAATTGGGGATCGGTCTTTCCGCCTATTATGACCTCTATTCCCCCCTTGGACATCTCCTGGACTATGACCTTGTATGGCTTGAGCGTCTGCGCTTTTGCCGTGAGGGATTTGAATGCCGAGCTTATCTCCTTATCCGTCTTAAGGTCCAGTGCGACAAGGCCGCTCTTTGATTTGTGAAGCGCTTTATCCGATATTACCTTCATGACTATCGGATTACCATCAGCCCTCTTTATCGCTTCTTCTGCCGAGCTGACATACCAGCTCCTTATGCTGCTGATACCATACTTCTTCAGAAGCTTCTCCCCTTCGAAATAGTCTGATAATGTCATATTATCTTCATCGATAATAGATATGCGACTGCTATTATAATTATTATTGCCACAGCTGCTGCTATGATCTTCTTGTTCATCGGTTTGCCGTGCAGATGTATCTCCTGAGGGGCGCTTGGCTGGGCAGTTTGATTCGGAACCTGCTGGTCCGCCTGCTGCTGCGAGTCTGCATCGGGAACTTGGGGCTGCGGCATCTGGAAGCTTGTCTGCGTCTGCATTGCACGCATTGGCTGCATGGGCTGCTGCTGCGGAGAGGCTTTAAGGAAGCCCTGCTCAGTAAGGAGTATCTCAACATTTCCGCTCTTGAGCTCGTATGTCAGTAGGCTCTGCTTGCTCAGCTTATACAGGCGCATCGCAAGGTCCCTTGAGTTAAGGCTTATCGAACTTTGTATGTCCTTGGGAGAGCTCCTGCCGTTTGATATCTGTGTGAGTATGCTCTTGTCAAGATTGTCGAATGGCGTGGCTGACCGCTGGTCGGCCTCCCTGAGAACCGTTTTGCCGTTCTCTGTTACGGCTATCGAGTTAGGGCCTGGAAATATGGAGGTAAAGTCTATCAGGTCCTTCTGCTTTAAGGTCCCGGCAATGTTGGAAGCATCGAATATGCTTGCATTTATTGCGCTTCCGAATCTCTCCAGAGTAGTATCATCGGATATCTTCATAAGGCACGCAAGGTCAAGGAAGGTTACATCTTCAGCCATTTCACCACAGGTCGCTATCTTATTCTTTGAGAACACTTAAATATATTAATGGATACAATCTCCATGTTTCTGTTTTAGCAATGTGATTTATTTGAGGATGCGTTTTCTAGGCGGGGCCGGGGAGGTTGGCAGGTCTGCGTTTGTCATAGAGGATGAGAAGAACATACTGCTCGATTGCGGACTGAAGGTTGAGAACATAGCAGAGTATCCGCTTGAGATAGGAAAGGTGGACGCATGCATACTCAGCCATGCGCATCTCGACCACAGCGGCTATCTCCCTACCATATACAGGGATGCAAGCCCGCCTACATTCACCACTCAGCCTACTATGGAGCTCGTAGGGCTTCTCATAGAGGATGCGATGAAGATAGCAAAACGCAGGCATGACAAGCCAATATACTCGAGGGCTGATTTCAATGAAATGCTGTCGAAGTATGTGCCGTGCGAATACGGCCTTGAGAATGAATTTGACGATTATACGATAACGATGCGTGATGCAGGGCACATACTGGGCAGCGCAGTATCCTCAATAGAAAAGGCAAGAAGCGGGAGGACTCTCGCATATACCGGGGATTTCAAATTATGGGAGCAGACTTTGCAGAAAGGGGCCGACCCTGTAAAATGCGATATACTGGTGATGGAAGCGACCTATGGGAGCGGTGACCACCCTGATAGGGATAACCTGGTAAAGGGGTTCATAGAGGACATAAAGAGCGTCGTTGATAACGGAGGGACGGCACTAGTTCCGGTCTTTGCAGTAGGCAGGAGCCAGGAGGTCCTTGCGATACTTGAAGAGCATGGGCTTGCCGACCGGACCTATCTTGACGGGATGGCGAGGGCAGCTACCGAGATAGCGCTTGCCCATAAGCGCTTCCTGAAAAACGGCAGGCTTCTTGCCGAGGGTGTGAACAAGGCTTCTGTTGTGGAGATGCAGCATGCAAGGAGGAACGCGGTTAAAGGAGGCAAGATAATACTTACAACATCAGGTATGCTGACAGGGGGCCCTGTGCTTAATTATATAACGCAGCTTAACAGGAATTCAAAGATATTCCTTACAGGCTTCCAGGTAGAAGGCACTAACGGGCATAAGCTGCTGCAGGGTAAGCCGTTGATCATAGACGGGAAGAAGTTCAGCGTGAAGAATGAGGTTGGATTTTACGATCTGTCAGCACATGCAGGGAAGACAGAACTGAAGGAGTATGCAAGGCTATGCTCTCCTGAAGAGATAGTACTGGTTCATGGCAGCACCGAGAATATTGCCGCAGCGGCGGACAGCCTGTCAGCGGAAGGATTCAAAGTCCACACTCCGAAAGTAGGGGATACAATAGATTTTGAATTCTAAAGGGATTAGAACTCTTCTGAATCTGATCCGAAGTCCTCAGAACCGGAGCTTGCTGCGCTTCCCTCTCCTTTTTCCACTACCTCTATCTTTCCATACTTGCCTGCGGAGAGCTGTGGATTGCCCTTGTATTCGCTTACATAGCCATTGGTCACCTTTATCTTGTCTCCAACGTCTATAGCGTCTGCATCCTTCTCCCATAGTGAGAGTGTTATGCTACCCGTGTCGTCCTTTATAGTGGCACTTGAGACGGTAAGCTGCTTTCCGTACTTTGTTACTACGGTTCTTGTGGGCTGCTTGTCAACTACAGTTGCTTCTATTTCTACGTTGCCCACTCCTCCTTTGAGCTCATTGATTTTCATAGCATCACTGAAATTAGTATTTGATATTCTTATAGATAGTTATATTAACCTTTTTGCTGCGACGACATTCTCCGAGCGGATGCTTACGAGAGGTTTCAGATGGTGGTAAGGGCGCCGGTAGTCAGGTTTGTTCCAGGGGTCCCTATTGCCGCAGAGATTGCAGTCAGAATTGCTACTGTGAGTATGATGAGTATCACAACAGGGATTAGCCATGAGAGGACTGCTATTACTACTGAAACCTTCTGCATGCGCATCAGGCCTATTGTAAGAAGCACTATGCCCCATATCCCGAATATAAAACCTGCAGGGCCGATCAGTATAGAAAGCCAGGAGAATAGGATTGTTGGTATCGATGCTACTACCGCAGCAGTAAATGTCACGGAATAATCCTTTGTAAACTTCCTGAATATGAATTTGCCGAATAAATGGTAAATTCCTGCTCCGAAGAACAGGCCTATCATCTCTAGTATGAATACCGCAGCAAAGGCGGAAATGGCCCCTATTGGTCCCACTGCCGCATATCCTATGATTATGGCAGCTATCCCTGGAAGCAGTGCGAATGAGTAATAGAATTTGACTCCGTCTTCTATGGTCATGGGCTTGGCTGTTGATGGATGTATTGCCAGATTCCATGCGCTCTTTATGGAATTTATCACGCTGGCGAATAGGTTGTTTTGCGTCCCGTTTTTCATACGAACCAACATATCTTACATGGTATTCCAATTAATAAGGTTTAGCGTGGCAGCAAAGCTAACCGTTGCTTCTACTCTGAGTAGATAGTTGGGGATTATACTCCGAACCATGCCTTTACGTTAGGCCTGGTCATGTAGTAAATAAGCAGCACGTCCACTATCAGACCGACTATGCTGAATACCGAACCTACCACTATGCTCGCCAAGCTCGATATGACTCCGAGTGCGTAGAGAATTATGCCTATCCACCATCCCCATTTGGCCCCTGTCCAGAAGCCGTATCCCACTACAAGAGCTATCAGCCCGAGCACTATGAAAAATATGCCTAGTATCGAGCCCAGTCCTGCAAAGGATGCGCTGAGGAGACTTCCTGCAAGAGCGCCAAGGAGTATTGTTAATATGCCCCCTACAAATTCCAGAATCGCAATAAGCGATATCAGAAGCGGCCTGTTGCCTTTAGGTGTGTTTCCCATGTCAACCAACTTTGATTAATATCGGATTTGCAATTAATAAAGCTTGGTGTTTCTCCCGCGCTGTTTTTCCGCCATGTTTAAATATCATGTTGAATTCATCTTGTGGTGATAAAATGACATACAAAAATTTGCAGAAGCTTAGCGGCAAGGAGGTATTAGAGTTTATCGAAAGAATACCTATGGAAAAATGGAATGGCATGATAACACCTGACAGAGAGCTGGGGTGCCATGCATACTATGAGATGAGCGGAACAGTCTTCCATGCTGAAATCTCAGGGATTAGCAGGAATCCTGATAGCCAGGCAAACCAATGTGGCGCAGAGATCTGGGTCGATGGATATAAGATAGGGGAATCGAGGAGCAAGGGATTGCAGGGCATATACAATGGAATAATGCAATGGAAAAGGGACAGGGACGATAGGTTTGTGGAGCTGCTGAGATTGGACAGAAAAGCGGTGCATGCGGAAACTACGGAGAGTGTCAGGAAGATGATTGGGAAGTGATTTTGACAGAATCAGGTGGAGACATGGCATATGTAGTGCAAAAAAGATTGGATGAGAAACAGGTAATAAGCATGGCGCAGAGGGTGCCGATAACCGCGTGGAGCGGGCAGGCCAGGTTTGCCGCATTTGAATCGTATAATGCATGCTTATCCGAGGCTGGAAATGATTTTGTGGTCCGGCTTACTAAAGAGACACATGAGGAGAGGTCCTCTTCTAAAGGAGCGTACAGCCTGGCAGTGTATAAGATGCATATGCATGCAAACGGAGAGGTAGAGAATGTCTTTGCAGGCGGAGTGTTGAACAGCGATGCTGCAAAGAAGATCTTCAGTGACATTAGCATGCGGGATGCAAGAAGGCAGCTATTTGAGTAGGGCCTCTTTGAGCGACTTTATAGTGCCTGATGTCTTTATCGTGCATATACCGAGCTTCCTGCCATTGATGCTTTTTATGAACGATAGTGCGAGCATTGTGCTCTCCTCGGAGCTTCTCTGCACTCTAAGTATGAACTGCTTCTCTCCTGCAAACATTATCTTCGGATTTGAATAGGAATAGCCGATAGTGCCTAGGACCTGCATTATCCTTGTTTGCAGCTCGGCCTGATTGACAATGTTTCCCATATCCAATGGTATGGATGTCTCCGCGAGTATGTACCTGTTCTTAATCCTTCTTGCCATAAAAAGAACCTAGCGTGCCCAGCGCTTTTTTTGCGTCTCCATCGAATCCGAGGAACTTTGCCAAGAGCATGAGCTGTTTTGCAGAAAGAAGCTGTTCGTCAGAAACTGCCAGGCTTATTGGACAGATATCCACCTTGAACTTCTTGCAGTAGTGCATCGTCTTCCTATAAAGGTATATCAGCTTCTGCTGCTGCTTCTGATCCGCATATATTACCGAATTGACATTGATGAAAAGCGTTTTGCTGTGCTCTGAAAGCATCGCTATGAGCTTGTTTGACGGCATGCCCTCCATCAGTATGCCAAGGGTATTCCTGTCCTTCAGGGATTTTATAAGAAGGCCTTCGTTGGATCCTGTGGCTATAGTCTTCCTTGTGAAGCTCTGCGCGGCAGGCTTCATCTCTATGTCACGGCCGCTTCTGAGCACCTTTGCAAAGCCCAGTCTCTTGGAAAGCTCTTCGCTCACTTCGATTCCTGCAATGTCATAGTACTTCAGGTGCCCACCTTATGAGAGAAGGGTTACTGCACGCCCTTGTATATCTCAGTTATCTTATCGTTGAGGGTCTTCTCCTTGTTCCTCAGTTCCGTATACTGCTTGTTTATCGAGTTTAGCCTCGCTTTTGTCAGTTCCGCCTTGTCATTGACGTCTGCAAGTGCCTTCTCCTTATCAGTCTCGACCATTATGCCGCCTATCGATGAATAGGTCTTGCCTGTTGCCTTCTCTAGCTGCTCCTTTGCTCCTGAGAGCTCGGCTTCCTGGGCCTTGAGCTGCTCGAGCTGCAGAGTGACTAACCGCAGCTGTTCCTGCGCTATCTGGTACTCCTTTGCAAGCTTCTCTATCTCCTTTTGTGGATTGCTTTGTGGTTCCATGCTTTCATCCTGTTAAAATGAGTACTATTATATCATAGCAAAATTATATAAGACATTATATCCAATCCTTACTGTTTGGCCTTGGCGATTGTTTGGAACTCAATGAGAGCAACCTGATAGAAGGAGAGCTTACCCTTAGGAAGATGCGCCTTACGAAAGAGGTGCTTGAGACAAAACGCTCTGCACTAAGGTGGCTTGCGCTCTCCCTCGGGATAATAAACCCTGGCGAGTCCAGGCTTTCCGCAGTAGCTGTTCTCGACGCAATGCTTAACTTCCAGTTCAACAGAAGAGAAGACCCGAAGGTTCCGGATCTGCTTGAATACATAAGCGTGAAGTGGGAGCCTATGAACGAGAAGACATTAAGATACCATCTCCTGCGCATGAAGAAGATGGGGCTTGTTGACAATTCAGAAGGCCGCTTTTACTTCAAGAGGAGTGCGGCTGCTCCCGGGATGGCCCATGAACCTTGGAACTTCAACATTTTCGAAAGCTATTATAAAGATGTATTCAGCAACATAAAAGAAGTATTGAAAGATATAAGCAGCAAGAACTAGCAGAGGCTACTTCTATGAAGAATGAGATATATTTATGGATTGCACTTTTCGTGATCATAGCAGTTGCAGCGCTATGGTACAGGTTCTACTACACCGCCTCATACCAGCTCACGGTCTCTTTCAATAGAACATCATTGTCAAACAGCATTTACCCTTACCAGAATGTGGTTATGCCCATAGTGGTCAGCAATACCGGGGGCTCCGCCATATCTAACCTTGATTTTGGACTTTACATGAATGGAAGCCTGAAGAATACGTATAAGTTGGATATACCTGTAGGCAAGAGCGCGGTCATTCCTTTCAATTACACCCCTACTACTGCAGGAACTTACAATGTCTTGGTGGTTGCAGACCCTGGGAAGGTCTTTGATATAAGCGACAGGCAGCAGGCACAGGCTAATGCAAGCTTCACCGTGCTAAACAGCGAGGCACCGGCCCCTTACGAGTATATCAACGGCAACGGGCTTGTTTCTGGATCATATTCAACTCTTGGCACTACAGGGATCATAACCGACTCGTATCTTTACACAAACTATACCTTCTCCAAAGCCGCTTTCTCCAACATAAGCGCGCTTAACAATCTGCTTTATCCCATTACCGACATAGCAGGCGCATACATAAATGAGATGGCATATTCCAATGGATATTACGGGGGGGACAATTCCATATCCTCAATATGGATAAAGAGCTATATCGAGCCTTCGGCTTTCGCTTACGCGGTGAGCTATAAGGGCCTGCAGCACCATAACTTCAGCGTCAACGGAACCTCGGTGCTCTTTGCAAAGCTGAGCAACAGTTCAACGATGTGCAGCTGGTACAGCGGCGGATGGATAAAGATAATCGGTACGAACGGGACAGCTAACTGCACATCTGTAGTAAAGAGTCCTGCTTCTTTGCATTATGAACCAGTACTAAGCGGCATGGCATTTGCCAACAACACGATTGCATCAAATGCCACAAGCATAGGCAACTACTCGGAGTTCGTAGGCAATGTTTTCACGCAGGGCAGAATGCTCGAGCTTAACGACAGCGTGGACTATATACAGGTATCGACCAATCTCACCAATCCTTTCCTTGTATGCTATGGTGCCATTTACAACATATCTGACGTCTATCTCTGCTCCACATACAACCTTAATAGCGCAGGCAAGATAGGCAATTACTCTTTCGTTACGACACGCGCTTATCTAGGGAGCCTGAACTACACCGCATACTCGCTCTCTGCAACCTCTGACATATTGCGTTCCGTGCCAGAAGCCATCAGCATAATACAGGCAGCATCTTACAAAAACAGGGCTAAATCGTTGCAGTTCCTCCCTGGGATAAACAGCAACTGCGGTTTTGTCGAAGGTTTCAATTGCACAGACATCTCATTCATCAACAGCACGGTTCATTTCAAGATAAGGAACCTGTATAACAGCAGTGTTTCGCTCACTTCGGGGAGCTGCTTTGCTGAGGCGCCTTCCCATCTCTTCCAGAATATGAGTTATGTCCTTGGGCACAATGAATCGGCTAACGTAAGCATAGGATGCAGCTACTACAACGGGACAAGGATATACGGGGTCCCATTCAACCTCTATCTCGGGCTTACCGTCAATTACACCCTGAATAAGACAAGGTCGCAGGCGAATGGAAGCGCCTACATAGTCTAATCATGATGGATCCATTCTCAATCTTCCTGGAGAAGTACGGGACATTTACGGATATCCAGAAGAGCTCTTTCAAGGAAATAGAAGGCAAAAAGAACTGCATAATAGCTGCGCCTACTGGAAGCGGAAAGACGGAAGCTGTCTTCTTGCCGATACTAAGAATGGCCCAGGGCAGGAGCAGCGGCATCTTCGCGCTTTATATTACGCCGTTAAAATCATTGAACAGGGACCTGCTCAACAGGCTCTCAGCACTCTCTTCCGAATCTGGCGTGAGGATGGCCGTGAGGCATGGGGATACCTCATTGAAGGAGCGCGGAGAGCAGGCAAGGAATCCGCCCATGATAATGGTCACGACCCCTGAGACGCTGCAGAATCTCTTTTTGTCAAAGAGACTGCGTGATTCGCTGAAGAATCTGCAGGTGGTTGTAGTAGATGAATTGCATGAACTCTATTACAACAAGAGGGGGGCGCAGCTCTCGGTAGCCCTTGAGAGGCTTGAGGCGCTCGCCCCTGGTTTCCAGCGCATAGGCATAAGTGCGACGATAGGCAATGTTGATGAAGCGTGCAGGTTTATCTTTTCCGAAAGGGAGCGCGTAGTAATCTCTTCTTCCAAGGAGAAGTCCTTTGAAATAAGTATAGAGATGCCTGCAAGGTCAGGTGATCCTGAGGGCATCAAGGAGTTCTTCAGCATAGACGATGCCGCAGCTGCAAGGATATACCGTATTGCCGCGATAATAAAGGATTCCGAGGCCACGATAGTATTCGCGAACACCAGGCAGGCTGTAGAGGCTCTTGGAAGGAAGCTTCTTTATCTTGATAAAAAGATGGGCTTTGGCCCTCTGAGCGTCCACCACGGTTCGATAGAGAAGGATGAGAGGATATCTACAGAATCAGGGTTCAAGGAGGGAAGGTTCAGGGCGATCGTAGCCACAAGCTCCCTCGAGCTGGGAATAGACGT
>JAMDBP010000010.1 GCA_023487825.1 Candidatus Martarchaeota archaeon | reverse complement strand
AATTTCCTCTGACATGACACCTGATTTCTCTATCATTGATTCTACATCGACCCCATCATTTTTCATTATCGAATTCGCCATCTCTTTAGTAGTTATCTTTGTTAGTCTCTCCCTCATCGGTGCGATTTTCTTTAGCATCTCATCTTGGAGTATCTTCTTCATTTCTCCGCTAAGGATCTTACCGTTCTTATAATCTTTATAAAGTTGCTGGGACTCATCCACGCTTTTGAATACGTATTTAAGGTATATATATGATATGTCAATCTCCGGAATACCTCCATGAAGTTTGTGTTCCTGAACTGTCGATCTGCCACCGCTAAAAGCAGTTGAAACCTTCTTTTTTATCACTTCTGGGTTGTCTCTAAGCAAATATACTATATTCCCTTTTGACTTTGACATTTTTCTTCCATCCATTCCAGGGAGAAAGCGTCCATGCAATGCGCTCACTTTCCCATATCCAAATTTTTCAGCCACATCTCTAGATACTCTAAGGTGTGCATCTTCGTCTAAACCTATTGGGACTAACACATTATTTACGCCTAAAGTCTGTGGAAATATCACATGTGCAGATTGCACTGCCGGATAAAACGTTAACCCTACGTTGTCAGAATCCTTATAATCATATATCGCCCTAACGGTGGTTATGTTTATACCTCTAGATAATTTAATTGCTATGTTATAGATGTTTGTATAAATTTGATCTATTATAAAATGGGTCTTTTTTTGCTCATAACCATATGCCAGTGCTTCCTTTACTAATCTAAATGCGTTTTTCAGTCCAATCTCTTGGTTTTCTATTTTTCTTGCGACATAGCTCTCGTCATCCGATATGGGGACATACAAGTCTATCTCATATTTCTTTTGGAAGAACAGATTTGTGTCAAATACACCTATGTGCCCCATGTGGAAAGAACCGTTAGGATTCAGACCGGATACTATCGCACTCTTCTCATGATTCTGCAATCTTTTATAAAATTTATCAAAGTCCCTGTGAGAAGTTAGTAGCCCGTTATGAAAATACTTGAAATCTGGCTTATCTACAAGGTCTTCTATCCTAGAAGCACCAAAGGTAACCATAAGTTTTTCTTTGTCTTCGTCCAAGTTCCTTAGCTCATTTTCAACCTGGCTTGAACTAATTTCTTCAGAATTTCCCGCTCCACTTCCGCTGTGCCCTGCCTTTAAATCACCTGACGCACCAACAACCATTTTATTAACCTGTGAAATATCTAAATTTTAATTTTTTAGTCTTGTATATATTTTCCCCTATCAATATCACTTTGTATAGTATAAATGTTCAAATATTTAAAGTTTAGTATTTGTTTGGCTTTGTAGTTTAATTTGAAATCTGTAATTTAATTAATCTTTTTGTAGTTTTATTAATGCTGATTGGATGTTAGGACAAAATAAAACTATTGGAAATAAAGCTGAAAGATTTGTAATGAAAAGGCTAAGACAACAAGGTTATGAACCTACAAAAGCACCATCCAAAAAGGCTATGATATTAAAACTAAGAAGAACTTAATAGAAGTAAAAGGAACTAATAATGCCAATCCTTCTCATTTTGCCTTATCTGCATTGGAATTCCATACGGCCTGTGGGAATAAGAATTATCAGATTTATTAGGTTGACGCGAAGCGTAGAAAAATAGTCAGAATACTTAGTCAGCAAGACATTATACAGAATTCAAAGGTTTCTGTTGTATATAGGCTTAATTTGAGCAAGCTTAAGAAGAAATCAGATTAGGTTCGATTCCTAACTCAAACATAGCACTTATTAGCACACAGACATTGTGGCACAAGACCTTTAGGAGCACCTCGTTAATCTGTGCTGTTTTGTCCTTGCTTCTTACTATGTCAGTAAACTTGATCTTTATCCTGTTGTTAGTGCTTTCTACGTTACTCCTTAGATGGTAGTGCTGTAAGAACTCACCTCTATTATAGACAAAATAGTCCTACATCTTTCTCCAGATATGGCTGCTACCTCTCGGCTTTCCTGTTGCATCGCTCCTGAAAGCGATGTATGGCGTTCCACTTATCTGGTCTACGTATACGTCGGTGTCTCTGCTCCCATACGCCTTATCTGCGGACATCTCATCTATCGTAAAGCCAGCGTTATGTGTCTTCTCTGCAAGAGGTATGGATTGCGGACTATCTCCGCTATTTTCTGGCAAGACCCCTACGCTTGTTATGATACGCATAGAGACACCAGAGCAGATATGAACCTTAACCCAGTCATGGTCTCTTCCTGTCTTGTGCTTCTCCCCTACTTTTGGAAATGTAATCTCTGTCATAATGAAAAATCAGTTCGCAATTCTTTTATTGATTCTGTATAAACGCGCTTATGCCATGTGCTGGTTCTACCTTATCTCCTTATAGTGGTCCTTTGGCTTTCTCAGCAAATGGTACCTGAACATATTCGATACATGGAAGATGAAGAAACCGCTCACTCCCCAGGCCTTTATCCTGCGCACGCTCGTATATACGACGGCTTTATCGGCATATGCTATCCTACCGCTCTTCTTCAGCCTTCCGGATAGGTCCCAATCCTCATAGGTTATGAGCTTCTCATCAAAACCTCCATGCTTCATGAAGACACTCTTCCTAACTGCAAAGTTAGAGCCGACTATAGACGGCCTTCCCATCCTTATGCTGTTCTTGACAAAAAATACGGATACAAATCTATACCCGCTCCTTATCCTGAAGTTTGCATCCTCAAGCGGAAGTATCGGTCCCGTTGCAGCTATAACCTCTTTATCTGCAAAGACCTTATTGTATACTGCAAGCAGGTTTCTGGAAGGCTTCGTATCTGCATCTAGGAATACAAGAATCTCTCCCTTTGCTGCTTTTGCCCCCCTGTTTCTTGCAGGTGAGATACCTCTCTTCCTTTCAACAAGGACTCTTGCCCCGTATCTCTTTGATATCTTAACTGTATCATCCTTGCTCCCTCCATCAACCACGATGACCTCGAAATTCTTGAAGGACTGATTCCTGAAGCCTTTCAGCGGGAAGCCTATGTACTTCTCCTCATTCATTGCAGGTATTATGACGCTTATCTCCGGATTCTTATGCATAAATTTCACGCAAAACTCTCATACAGTTCAGCAGCTCCCCTTAGCATAATATATCCAACAAGTATGGTTACAAGCACATACCCTATTACTATCGGAGCGCCGCTTATATAGACGAATGGAAGGTATGCGAATGTAATGAACTTAAACACATTCACGAATCCTCTTCCTATGTTTGAAGAGTAAACTACCTTTGCAAACCTTGTCTTCATCTTGGAAGAGGTTCCCTTAGCAGCCATTACTGCATCGACAAAAGAGTGCCTTATCACAATAAGGAAGAGCACGAATATCGGTACGACTCCTGTGTAGACAAAGGTTATCCATAATATGTATTCTACTGCACGGTCCCCTGCAACGTCGATCCTTGCGCCGTATTTAGCCTTCTTCTTCAAGGTCTTCTTAACCGCAGCAACTTCTGTCCTTGCCCTCTCATTGCCGCGCAGCGCAGATACATACTTGCCAAATGTTATCCTGCCTTTTGAAGCTTCATGCAGTGCAAAGAAACCATCAATAGCATCAAGCAGTATGGCTATTGCAATCAGCACAGCTATGACAAACGGATTGAACTTGTATATTATGAGATATGCTACCAGTATTATCAGAAGCACGCGCACTATGGTTGTCGCATCTGCGGATCTCATACACTACCAACAGTAAAGCCTTCAAAAGAAAGCATATAATAATTCAGTTTGTACACAATTTATTAAATACGCTGGATTCCTAATTAATAGTCCTATGCTAGACGGTGTTTCTCATGGTTGACATAATACACAATGAAGAGGAGGTGCTTGCTTATTGGCAGAGCAAGCGCATAACTGAAGCGGTAAAGGCCAAGAACCTTAACGGCAAGACCTTCTACTTCCTAGACGGTCCACCGTATGTGACCGGAGACCTTCATCCTGCCCATATCTGGACCAAGGGCATGAAGGATGCATTTGTCAGGTATAGGAGATATCGCGGTTTCAATGTAATAGACAGACCTGGCTATGACCTGCACGGCCTTCCTATAGAGAACAAGATAGAGAAGGATCTGGGGATAAAATCGAAGAAGGAGATAGAGGAGAAGATAGGCATAGAGCGATTTGTCAAGGAGTGCAGGAAGTACGTCGACATGTATATGGGAAGGATGGATGCAGATTATGACAGGTTCGGTATATCATTAGATTTCAAGAATCCATACCTGCCTTACAAAAATGAGTACATAGAAGCAGCATGGTCGATGCTAAAACTGATAGACCAGAGAAAGTTCCTGTACAAGGGCAAAAGGACACTGATATACTGTCCGCACTGCGAAACCCCATTATCACAGGGAAGCATGGAAGTGGAATACAGCGATGAAAAGGATCCATCGCTGTTCGTTGCCTTTAAGGTTATGAAAGGTCCAGAGGATTCGAAGGTGGAACTGGGAAAGGAGGCTTATCTTGCAGTATGGACAACTACGCCGTGGACCCTTCCTGCAAACGTTGCAATAGCCGTAAATCCAAAGGAGATATACGTAATAGCAAAAGCTGGAAGCAAACGCCTGGTAATGGCAAAGAAGAGAACAGACAAGTTTGCAGAGATAACCGGAGAGAATCTTATAATAGAGGGAGAGTTCTTCGGAAGCGAGCTCCTAGGAACAAAATATGTAAGTCCTATAGAAGACAAAGTGCCTAAGCAGAAAGAGGTAAGGAAGTATCACAAGGTCATAGCGTCAGAAGAATTCGTCACCATGGAGGAAGGTACGGGTCTTCTACACGTCGCTCCTGGGCACGGTATGGAGGACTATGGCATAGGCATAAAGAACAAGTTGCCAATACTCTCCCCTCTAAATCCTGATGCAACATACAACGAAGAAGCGGGAGAGTTCAAAGGGCTCAAGGTTCCTGCAGAGGCAAACGCCGCGGTCCTTAAGGCTCTTGAGCAATCAGGCATGCTTCTTCACACAAGTACTCTCACCCACAGCTATCCCCACTGCTGGCGCTGCCACTCAAAGCTCATATTCGCCGCAACAGACCAATGGTTCCTCAACATACAGAGGATAAAATCAAAGCTGGTAAACGTAAACAGCAAGATAAACTGGTATCCCGGAGAGGTAAAGGGGTGGCAGCAGTCGATACTCGAGAATTCGCCTGACTGGTGCATATCAAGGCAGAGGTACTGGGGCATTCCGATACCTGTATGGGAGTGCGCCAACTGCTCCAGACGCACTGTAATAGGATCACACGCGGAGCTTGTGGAAAAGGCCATTGACAGGAAGGCAGCTGAGTCGCTGCAGGATTTCCACAGGCCTTACATAGATCAGATTAAGATAAGATGCGAATGCTCTTCAGAGATGAAGAGGATACCTGACGTCTTTGACGTATGGTTAGATTCCGGGATAACCTTCAGAGCAAGCATCACGGAGCAGCAGTTCCAGGAGTTGAAGAAGGTAGACTTCATACTTGAATATGTAGAGCAGATACGCGGATGGTTCCAGGCCCTGATGAAGTGCGGAACCATGGCCTATAATCTAGGCCCTGTAAAGAACATAGTCGTGCATGGGATAATGGCAGGCTCGGACGGAAGGAAGATGTCAAAGAGCTTCGGCAACTTCGCTCCTCTAAGGGAGATGCTAAAGGAGTCTACTGCTGACGCATTCAGGCTGTGGTCGATGAACCACGTGCCAATACTTAACAGGAATCTTTCATACTCTGAGATACGCGATGCTGACAAGAACATACTGCTGATATACAACGTGAAGAAACTGCTAGAGGATTACGAGGAAGCCATAGGTTATCATCCAGAAGCTGCGAAGATGCCTTCTGCAAAAGGGTTAGACCCTGAAGAGCAGTTCATACTCTCAAGATTCAGCAGCCTGGTAGCGGATGTGACAGAGTCATTCGATAATTATGAGCTCTACAAAGCGGCAGGCATGCTCACCAACTTCATGGTCGAGGACTTCAGCAGGTTCTATCTGAAGACAGCTAAGAAGAAGATACTCTATTCTAGCAAGGCTGATGCAAGGAAGGTGATAAACGTAGTAAACTACGTCTTCTACAATCTGATCATAATGCTCTCCCCGATAATACCATTCTCAACAGAGAAGGTTTACATGGAGAGGTACAAAGGAGAATCAATATTCCTGAATGACTGGCCAAAAGCTTCCAAAGCCCTGATAAACAAGCAGATAGAAGCGGAGTTTGACGTGGTAATGTCTGCAATAACCGCGACGCTCAACAGCAGGGACAAATTCGGAGTGAGGCTGAGATGGCCTGTAAGCTCTGCAACAATAGAGACGGCGAACGAGGATGCAAAGCCCATACTCGCCAAGTACAGCTACATAATAGAGGAGTATGCGAATGCGAAGAAGCTGGTGATAAAGGATATGGCAAAATCAGGCACGGAGATAAGGCCTGTATTTGGAAAGCTAGGTCCTGACTTTAGGGAGAACGCATCAGCCGTGGCAGAGGCGATAAAGAGCGCAGATCCTGTTGCCATTGAGGATTCTATAGGAAGGTCGGGGACATACGACCTTCATACTTCCAAAGGTGTATTCAAGATAGGTCCGCAGCACTTCATAGCAGTGGAGAAGGCAGCCGAGGATAACCATGTCCAGTTCAAGTACGGAGTGGCATATGTGGACCCTAAGATAAGCGAGGAGCTTAAGGAAGAGGCTCTTGTAAGAGAGTTTGAAAGAAGGGTGCAGCTTCTGAGAAAGGATCTCGGACTGAAGAAGACACAGAAGGTAGAGGTATTCTATGATACGGGAAGCGATACTGCCAATATAGTGGAAAAGAACAAGGGCAGAATACTCAAGATAGTAGCAGCAAAGTCTCTAAGAAGGGGAGGAACCGACTTCGAAAGTGCCAAAAAGCACTCAGGCATGAATGAACAGGAATTGCTAAACCGCTTTGTAGCCAAGGAGTTCGATATAGAAGGAGAGAGACTCATGCTCGCTCTGCTATCCATATCATGATTCCTTCCTTGCACTCTTGAAGGTCTTCCTTGAAGGCATCTTCGACCAGCAATCCTTGCATATTACAAGCTTTATGACCTTGGATACCTTTCTTGAGCTCTTGACGCAACTCTCACATATCTTTCTCTTGCAGTAGTTGCATGTCCTATACTTGTATATGGTCTTGCCGCACCTTGCGCACAACATATTATCACTAATAAATCCGATTCATACTATAGGAATCAAATTATAAGTTAAGCATATATAATAAGATATATAATCTTATGCGCAGGCGGTTACTTTGGAACATGCTTTGATAGAGACCTACGGATGCACGCTTAACCAGGCAGACAGCGACATGATTGAGGGCATATTAAGACAGGAAGGAGTGCAGACAGAGCGCGGAACCTACTCCGAGGAAATGAACGCAGATTATGTGATAATCAATACCTGCACTGTAAAGAAGCCAACGGAGCAGAAGATACTGGACAGAATACAGAAGATGAATGGGAAGGGAGCAAGATTGATAGTTACAGGGTGCATGGCCTCTGCCAATCCCGACAGGATAAGGGAGGCTGCACCAAAGGCAAGGATCATCTCCATAAACAACATGCCTGAGATGCTTCCGAAGATGCTAAATGGGAATACGGGCACAATCGCGCTTGCATACAAGAGGATAGACAGATCCAAATTCATATACACTCCAACTGGAGTTATAGCAAGGATACCGATAAGCGATGGCTGCCTCTCATCATGCTCCTTCTGCGAGACGAAGTTCGCCCGCGGGCCTCTAAACAGCTTTTCAGAGGAGCTGATACTAAAGGCGGTATCAAATGCGGTCTCAAACGGAGCAAAGGAGATAGAGCTCGCATCACAGGATACCGGTGCATACGGCGCCGATAAGAAGACAGATATCGCATATCTTGTCTCAAAGGCAGCGGATATAAACGGTAATTTCAGGATAAGGATAGGAATGCTCAATCCCGAACATCTGCACAAATACCTGGACAGGCTCATAGAGTGCTACAAGAGCGATAAGGTCTACAAATTCCTCCATCTCCCGGTACAGTCAGGGAGCGATTCCGTACTTAAGGATATGAAGAGGAATTATTCTGCAGAAGAATTCAGAGCATATGTAAGGGAGATAAGGGAGAAGATTCCAGGGATAAGCATTGCGACAGACATGATAGTGGGCTATCCTACGGAAACGGAAGAAGACTTTGAAATGTCAATAAACATGCTTAATGATGTCAGACCGGCAATTACTAACGTATCGAAGTTCTGGGAGAGGCCGAACGCCACTGCAAAGAGAAGCGGCAGGCTCTCAAACGCAACGATAAAGGAAAGGTCCATAAGGATGGCAAGGCTTGCAAAGGCGATACAGTATGAAGATCTATCCATGGCAATAGGCACTACTGAAAAGGTCTGTGTAACAGAATCCAACCAAAGGTCTAATATAGCAAGGGACATTTTCTACAGGAACATAGCCCTGAAGGATAAGGAAGGGCTTGGTTCCGAGATAAACGTAAGGATAACCGGTAATTCCTCAGTCTGCCTCCTTGCAGAAAAATGCTATTGATTTCATCTTCTTATCCAGAAAAGCGGATCATCTCCTCTCTTACTCTCTACAATCATCTTCTCTATAGACTTTCTTGCATTCTTTAGGTTCTGTCCGTGCATCTCCTGGTCAACTGTGCTGGAATCGGCCCAAGCAATGTCGATAGCAGCCTGATCTATGGAACTATCTCTGGCGTTCGGATATACCATTTTCAGATACACTCTATACTTCGCAGATTTTACATGAGCTTCCCTGCAACATGCAGAATAGCCGGGCCATTTATCATCAAGAGCACGTCCAACTATCGATGCAGCTACCTCTGCTTCGTCACGACCACCGTCAATTCCGTCCCTGGCTATACTGAAAGCTCTCCTAACCTCTCTGGACATTTCCAATCTTGCAAGGAATTTATTCATTATAAAATTACCTGCCAACTACATTATTATTTCAATGGATAAGGAATCAACTGACCATTTGCTATTATTTCCTTAATGAAGAGACAAGCTTTGAGTTTGCCTTATGCTCGTCGATCATGCACCTTATTGATTTTACTGCGTCAAGAAATTCAGGAGAATTATAACTGCAATAATTCGCATCTACTGCTGCAATCTTGCGTGCTGCATCCTTTACAGAATCTTTACCAGCATTAGAATAAACTGCCTTCAGATGCACCTCGTATCTTGCATACATCATATGCTCTCTTATCAAATTAGCAGAGCAATCCGGCTCGCTGCTAATCAACTGATACTTCGCCACTATTCCCATAATCCTTGCTTTTTCATAAGCTTCGGGTACTCCCTCTCTCGCTACCCTCATAGCATCTCTCACTTCCAATGCATTGTTTAGCTTAGTCAACATGGTATTCGCCAAAAGATAAGTTAACGAAACAAGACTGATTTATTAAGCTTGCTCCTCGGGAGTTGGGTAAAAAGGGACAACTTTATATTAAGTAAGTGTCAAAATAACTAATATCTGTTTGTCAAACTTGGGCCAGATTCGGGATTGTATTTTATGTACTCTGCAAAACTCGGTGAGGAGTTCAAAAAGCACGGCATAGAGATAGGGGACAGGATATCAGTGACAGATTCGAAAGGTACAAACGAGGGAATGCTGATGCCAAGGCCGGATGTCGGAGAGAGCGACGTAATAATCATAAAGAGGGACGACGGCTACAACATAGGCATAAAGTACACAAAGAATACGAAGATAAAAAAGGTATCCGGAAAACCGGCTGCTGATCCTGATAAAAAACCCTCTGCAAAGCAGCAGAAAGGACTGCCCAAGGTTACTCTTCTATATACTGGGGGCACAATAGGGAGCAAGCTTGATTATGTCTCAGGAGGGGTAAAGGCGCTTACAAAGGCAGAGGAGCTTCTTGCAGAGGTTCCGGAGCTCAGCGGTATAGTGGAACTGGATGTAAAGCAGATAATGAGCGTATTCAGCGAGGACATGACTCATGCGGAGTGGAAGAAAATCGCAGAAGAAGTTGCAGAAGCTGTGAACAACGGATCAAAGGGAGTCATAATAACGCATGGCACAGACACGATGCACTATACTGCATCTGCACTCAGCTTCATGCTCCATAACCTGAATGTTCCTGTTGTTCTGACAGGTGCACAGAGAAGCAGTGACCGTGGATCAAGCGACGCATTCATGAACCTCATATGTGCTGCATACGCAGCAGGGCACAGTGACATAGCAGAAGTTGTCATCTGCATGCATGCGGATTCTTCTGACAATGAGTGTGTATTGATAAGAGGGACAAAGGCAAGGAAGATGCACACATCGAGAAGAGACGCGTTCAAAGCGGTCAACAACAGCGCAATAGCTTACGTGTCGAGAAAGGGTGAGATAAAATACATATCGGCATACAAAAAGCACGAGAATGTTAAGGAAAAGACAGTTGCGAAGATCTCATTCGAACCGAAGGTGGAGCTTCTGTACCTTCATCCTAATTCCTCACCAGATGTCCTTGATTTCCTTGTATCAAAAGGCTACAAAGGGGTTATACTTGCAGGTACGGGACTAGGCCACATGCCTATCAATACCAAACACTCCGAGTACAATTGGAAGGACTCGCTGAAAAAGGCGGTAGACTCTGGGATGGTGATAGGAATGACTTCGCAGTGTCTCTATGGGAGAGTCAATCCAAGAGTTTACAGTACTGCAAGGGAGCTGGCAGACTTAGGAATAATATACTGCGAGGATATGCTTCCAGAAACGGCTTATGTGAAGCTAGGATTCCTTCTTGCAAACAACAGAGATGAAGCAGAAAAGCTTATGGCAAAGGATATCGCAGGAGAGATAACTGCAAGGACAGAAGCGGATTGGACAAGTGATATTTAATGGCGTTTAACTACAAAGAGCTTTGCTCCCAGCACTA
>JAMDBP010000018.1 GCA_023487825.1 Candidatus Martarchaeota archaeon | reverse complement strand
AAGTCTATTATCCTTCTGTCAGTATCTGATAGTGCAATCTCTTCGAAGTTCTTTCCTTTAGCATTATCCTGAGCAGGCACATGTTCCTGTACCCCCAACTGCTGCCTGCTCTCCATCCTTCTTATCTTCTCTGCCATTGTCATTAGCAGTTTCTCCGTCCTCTCCCTCTCCTCTGTAACATACTTTATAAGTGCGATCATACCTGCTCCCTGGTCGGATTCCTTCTTTTCCGAAAGTAAGCGGATCTCCTCCCTAAGTTTATTAATCTCTTCTGTGATTTGTTTGTTTGTATCCATACCCAACACAGCTCGCAATTGTATCATGAAAGATTCATGAACTATTTCAGAATGAATCATGATTCAATCATGAATGTATAAAATAAGATATTTAAACCTTACTGAAAGAGTTGGAACTTCCGATTACTTGTTCACGTCGGAACATGTGCTGCATGAAGAAATATGCAGTGAAATTGTACATGTCCTGATCCTGGTGCATAAATATCTGCTTTGTAGAGCCATTACAGGCTTTCCAGCGCAAAGTTATTAAGTAAAGGCTGCACATTCACCGTGTTTACAATGGAGCGCATACTCATACCTGCGGCAAGAGTCCACGCATTGAAAGACGCAATTGCCACTATAGAGAAGAGATTGGAGTGCAAGATAATTATTGAGGGCAAGAACGAGGTCACAATAGATGGGGACGCATACGCAGAATATGCTGCAAAGGGCATTATTCAGGCGATAGCGCGAGGCTTCAAGCTGAATACCGCTTTTAAGCTGCTGAACGAAGACTTCTTCTTCGAAAGCATAGATGTTGGGGACATAGCATCCAATAAGGTAAAGAAGAAGAGGATGATTGCAAGGATAATAGGCACTGATGGCAAGGCAAAGATTTATATGGAAGAAGTGAGCGGAGCTGCAATAGAGATATACGGAGATACCATAAGCCTTATAGGCAATATAGATGAAATAAGAATCGCAAAGGCAGGCATAAACATACTGCTTGACGGAGGAAAGCACAGCACGGCTTATGCGGTGATGGAAAAGGAAAGGAGAAAGCTAAAGAGTGTGTAATTTTATGGCGACCGGAGAGAAAAACGCTGATGAGATATTCAAGGAGTTCAAGGAGCAGTCGATAACGCAGTTCTTCAGGAAGAACAGCCAGATGCTCGGTTATTCCGGGAAGGTCAGATCCCTTACTACAGTAGTGCACGAGTATGTTGCCAACTCCCTTGACGCCTGCGAAGAGGCAGGAATATTCCCTGAGATAAGCGTAGAGGTCAAAGAGGTAAATGAGAACAGGCACATGGTAACTGTTACTGACAATGGTCCGGGAATACCACAGAAGCATATAGGAAAGGCGCTTGCCAGCATACTTTCAGGAACAAAGTTCCACAGATACCTCCAGCAGCGCGGACAGCAGGGAATAGGGGCCGGAGGATGCACTCTCTTTGCGGCAATAACCACTGGAAAGCCGATACATGCAAAATCAGGTACAGGAAAGGGTGCCTTTGAGTGCGATATCGCAATAGACATAAAGACAAACAAACCTCTCATAACAAACATGAAGACAACGCTTGAGGACTTCAGGGGCACATCTGTAAGCGGAGAGTTTGGAGATACGAAGTATGAGAGGAGTGACCATGGAGTCTATGAATATGTGAAGCGAACTGCACTATCAAATCCTCATGCAACAATAAAACTTCTTGAGCCGGATGGGAAAGAGACTGTCTTCCCCAGGTCAGTTAACGAGATGCCGAAAAGGCCAAAGCAGACCAAACCGCATCCTCTTGGAATAAGCGCGAGGGACCTGCTCGACTTTGCGCATGTTACTGATAATAGCAATATATCGTCCTTCCTTATGGAGAGCTTCTCAAGAGTCAGTGCCGCAAAGATAGATGAACTCAAAGGGATTGCAAAGGACATCGATTTTGGTAAGAAGCCGCGTGAATTAACGTGGCCCGAGGCAGAGAAGCTCGTCAATGCTTTTAAGGGTGTCAAGTGGATAGCCCCTGAGACAGATTCGCTCTCGGTCATAGGCGCAGCGCAGATGGAAACCGCAATGCTGAACATAATAAATCCCCAGTTTATCAGCGTAACTGAGAGAAAGCCAAAGATATTCAAGGGAGGAATACCATTTGTCGTTGAAGCTGGAATAGCTTACGGAGGAGACGCGGGAAAGAAGACCGAGGAGGGTACAAAGGGGACTATAATGCGTTTTGCAAATAAGGTTCCACTGCTGTTCGACGGCTCTGTCTGTGCGATAACAGAAGCTGTAAATCAGATACAATGGAAGAGATACGGAATAAGAGACTTCGGGGATGAGCCTATAAGCGTCTTTGTCAACATATCCAGCGTTTATATACCTTATAACGGAATAGGAAAGCAGGCGGTATCACAGGAGCCTGAGATAATAGAAGAGCTAAAACTTGGAATCATGGAGTGCGCCAGGAAGCTCCAGATACATATAAACAAACAGAAGAACATGCATGTGCGTGAGTCCAGATACAAGACAATAATGAGATATGTTGGTCAGCTTTCTGCCGACCTTAGCGATATTACAGGAGTTGAAAAGGAGCAGATAGAGAGCTCCCTTAAGCGTATAGTAGAGAGCAAATATGACATGGGAAAGGAAGATCCGGAGGAAGAAGAACCGGTAGAGGATCAGGCTTCTGAAGATTCTGCTGAAGAGTAGTTACCATAGATGAATTTCATCTGCTTTCCAGTGCATTGATTAGATTAGAGCTTGAGCTGTGTCAGATCGCCAGTATCTATGAGCCTTATATCCAGGGATTCGATGCTCATCCTCAATATCTCGCTCTCCTCTCCATATGAGATATTTAGCCTATCTATGAATGCCAGTCTGTCTTCGTCTGTCAAGAAGACGATAAAGGTCTTGTGATTCTTGCTCAACGGTATGTTCCTGAGCTTCTGGTTCTCTGACAGCTTTGAGTATATGTAGACATAGTTCTGCACTCCCTTGTTTGTTATCATCATGTCCACATTGTCATAAGCATCAAGGTCTGTGAAGAGCATTGCATTAGCTACGCTGTAGTCCCTGAGCTTACGGAAGATTACAAGATACTCTATGTCATGTTTTGATGCTTCCTCCCAGCTCTTGGGCGCATAATAATCTGAAGCCTCAACCACGAGCCCCTTCCTCATCATCCTGTTCAACACAGTATACGTATTCTGCAGTGTCACAGCTATTGGCATATTGCCATATCTCACATTTCCGGATATCCCGGATTTTACCTCTTCTGCTGTTAATGGCATATATCTCCAGTGATAGTAATAGTTGACCTGATCAAATACCTTAAGGATTGTCTCTGGAGGCTCTTTAACCTTTGCCCTGTTAGTATGGCTGAATTCCTGCACGTTTATGTAGTATCTGTCTATATTTGGAGGAACAAGTATTTTATTTAATAAGATTATAACGATTGCTGCTATGGCGAACTCTATGTATAAAGGAGGTATGTTAAATATCGAGTTGGTATAAGGCATTATTATTGTATCAGTGGCACCTAAGACCTTCACGGTAAATGTCTCGTTCCCGTAGCTAAGTACAGAACCTCCAGGTAAGGAGTATTTTATTATGCTGTTGTTTACGGTGCCGTTTTGAACATACTGTCCGTTAAGGGATATACTATAGGGAATTCCTGTAAGTGGATACCCTCCGCTATGAAGCGAGAATGTGAATGTCCTGTTACTGAATGAGAATGGCTGTGCTGTAGTTATATTTGTATTGTATATCCTGAAGATTGCACGCGCGTATGTATTATTGTTGGAGTCTATGAGTGATGCTATATAATACCCTCCAGGAAGCGAGAATGAGATTGGTTTTATGAACGTCACATTCGGCTTCATCTGGCCTATGAAAAGATACTGCACCGGCTCTTCATAGCTTAGATTGTATATGTAGATATGGAAGGAGTCAAAATTGCTCGTTATGTTTGTAGCACCAGCACTTATGTATTCGCTTGCAGTCTGTGGTACCGCTGCCAGCGTATCTAAATATCCGTTTTCAAGTCCGTTTAGCCTGAATAGTGTATTATTCTCCCTTAATTGACCTGCAGAATTATAGAAATATGCGCTTGCCAGTACATATGTGCTTGATAACGAGATGTTCGTAATATCTTGCATGCTTGCCTGAGTGGTGTTTGTCACAAGCGCAATCTGTCCTGATGAGCTCTTGTTAGTTATTATATTAATTCCTGTGCTGCCTGATGCCAGCTCGTCATTCCAGTAGTGCAGGTCTATGAGTGCAGCTATATCCCTCGAAAGCGCAGATGCGTTCTTCCACCCTTCGGAAGGATAGCTGCTAAGTGCGACTACGCTTCCATTGTAGGCATTAACGTATGTTGATGCTGGCGCAACGTATCCGTTTGTGAACAGGAATGTCGGTGAGTTAAATGTGAGGTATTTCTGCTCCCTTGCCACTCTTATATCAGTGGCATTTGCAGGTCTTGTGCCTATACCAATTGATGAGAGCTGATTTATTATGCTCTGAGGAGTTTGTATTATCTGCTGTCCGCACGATACTGTTCTTGAGAAATTGTCACCTACATAGAATATCGTGTCTCCATTATTTAACATCTTTATTATGCTGTAGTTGTAGTTTAACGGGCAGGAATTGTAGCCGCTTAGGGAGCTGTTCTGTATCGGAAGGAAGGACAGTGGGATGAGTCCTGAAGGCACTATTATTATTGAATTTGGAGCTACAGAGGAGAGGTTATTAAGCTGTATGTAGTTGAAACTCGATTGGTTCAGTATTAGTCCGTACTGGCTCAGATAATGCTGAAGTTCCTGCTCCATGGTCGCTCCGAGGAAGCAGTTTATACAATAGTTGTCAGTGTCTACAAGATATATCTTTGGGATAGGATTTGTTTTGAATACCCTTAATGTAAAGTTAACATACGAGGCATTGGTTTCCCTATAATTCAGTTTCGCGTATGCTGCAAACGCTGTTGAATTTGCATAGTCACCGAAAAACGCATTCTGCATGCTTAATGAGCTGCTAATATTGCCTGCAGGGACTGGAGGGTGGTACGAGCTTAATGCGCTGCTTATGGCATTTTCTATCAGAATAACTGCCATTATTGCTATTAAGATTACCGCGATTACCCCTATAACCACTGTCTTGGACAGCTTCCTTCTCTTCATCAAACCTAACCACTAAAATAAACAGTTATACTTTCTTTTCCTCGCTCATCTTCTTCTCCAAGAATTTCATTACGGCTCTTGATAGTTTATTGGATCTGTCATTCATGCGTTTTATTATCTTGTATACCCGTATATCCTGGAAGCGCCTCTTAACGACAACATTATATCTCATCGGATAACCTATGACTTTACCTCGAGATAGCCCTGCATCACCATCTTGTTAAGTATCTGCTCCACTCTAGGTATCGATACTGCATAGTTCTTTGCGAACTGTTCGGTATCTATGGAATTGTCATGTACCTCCACCCACTCCTGCACCAGTCCCATGAGCGCTTCGTCTGAATACTTCTTCAGCTTGTCCAGCTCCTCTTTAAGTTCCTTGTTCTCTTCGCTTAACTGAGTTATCTGGACTGTGATATTCTTGTTTGACGCTTCAAGTTCATTGTTAAGCCTCTTTATCTCCCTGTATTCTGAGGAAAGCGAATCATATTTGTTGTACAGGAGATTGTAGTTCTGAGAAATGCCGTCTATCAGATTTCCGAGTGTAGAATCTATATACTGCATGAACTTCGGAACGTCAATCTCGTAATCGTTGTTTATAAGAGAAAGAATGCCTGCAAGGTTCTTTACAACATATGCTCTCCGCATGCTTTCGCTTGTGTCCGGGATTATCGAATAACTTACATCTATGCTGTTAGAGCTTATCTTCACTATATGAAACAGATAAGGCGCCTTGTCTATGTTCCTGCTCTCCACTTTTGCAGCAGTCACGGAATTGGCATCTGAACCAACATCATAGAAGGGAAGCTTTGAAAGCTTTGCTTTAATCTCTGAGAATGAGGTCTTAAGCTTCCCGTCAAGCTGCAATTCCTCCACTTTCGGAAGCATTATAGTATCTTCAGCCAAAACAACTCCTCCATTATTACTTTATTATAGATAAATGAAAGAATAAAAAGGGTACTTATCTCTTCCTCAATCCGTCCTTTTTGCCCGTTCCCTTTAGTTGCAGACCCGGCATGTAATTGATAAGTGACAATCCATATAGAAGTAGCACTATGAATATCCCTATCGATAATGCAGTCAGCCATGCGCTTGATGATATTATCATTGATAATATAAGGAATATTATGCCTAGAGCCACATACGCAGTCCTTCTGCTTACATACTTCTTGCGCTGCTTGCTGTACTGCGGATAGCAGGTCTTGCACACCACAAGCGTATTGTTCTGCACGTTCTTTGTCACATTAGTCTTGAACCACCTGAGTGTTTTTAGGACATGATCGTCGGCAACCTTTATCCCGTCCTTCTTCTTGCCGCATATTATACAGTAGCTGCCTGGCATATTTCCACCTTTATATATCAACACTAAGCTCCACAACCCTTCCGAATGACTGGTGTATCTTGTCTTCGTCTATCCTGTCAAATATGTCAGATATTGCCAGGTCGTCTACGCCTATTCTTCTTAGTATCGTCTCTACCTGAACCTGTTTCAACCCAAGCCCAAAGAGCATCTTTGCAAACTCTATCGCGTTGACATTCTTGTGCATCTTGTCAAGTGTACCGAGCATGCCCTCAACGCTTCGTATGTTAACCCCGAATGAGTTTAGTATGCGCTTCAGTTCTATCTTGTTTATTATATATGTCCCTGCCATGCACTCATCTTGTATATATGAACACTCTGCTTATAATGTTATCAGGTACTCCGACTTCCCTTAAGAATTGTATTATGGCTTCGCGGTTTATGTTGTTTTTGGCGAGTATTGCTACCATGTTTTTCACATCTACTGATCTGTTTGCCTTGTCCATGTCAAATATTATGCTGTTTATCGTATCGATGCTGGCATTTGTCCTTACCAGTTTTGCAGTTATATCCATTTTCTTCAGATAGTAGTCCTTCTGTAGGTTAGTGTCATTTGTCTCACTTTCCTGGAGAACGTCACCCAGAGTTATGGCATAGACATTAAGCGGCATTTCACCGACTATATGCTCTATTATGAATACTGATGGGAATTTTATAGAGGTCTGGAATGATAGGTCTATGGCAGCCTGCCCTACCCCGAACCTGCTTATCTCATCCCTCATGAAAGCCGTGAAGCCAAGTGATCCCTGCAGGTAGTCGAGGAACTTCTCGAACCTTATCCTCAGTATTATTGATGTGCCTACGTTTGAGAATATGGCTTCGTTTATATCCGTAGGGTTCTGCGATGCAACTATGAGACCGAACTGATACTTTCTTCCCTCTCTTATTATAGTAATCGCATCGCTCCTTTCATCGCTGGCTATCTTCCATGCCTCGTCAAGCACTATTATTGCTTTTAGCCCCTTGCTAGGACTCCATCCCTCAAAGCGCATCTTCTCCTTCAGTGTCTGCAGTATGAATAGCCCTGCAAGCGCCCTGAATCTCTCATCTGGAAGACCGGAAAGGTCAAGGTCTACAAGACCTGATGTGATGAGTTTGTCAAGATCGACTGTACTCTTCCTTGCAAAGTAGTCTTCTCCCTCCCTTGAGAACTCTCTTAGCCTGTATATCGCATTCTCAAGCTCGGCAGGATATGCGTAATTACCTTCACCAAGCTTCTCCTCAAGCAGCGCGGTAACGTTCTTTAGAGTAGGAGCATCCTTCCCATCCTTTGGGATCTGAGTAAGAGGGAAGCCTGCGTTGACGTAGGTCTGTTCTATAGCCTCTGCTGTAAGTCTTCTCTGCTCTGCGAAGCTTGTGATATCTGTCAGTATATCAAGCGCATTCATTATCTGCTTTGCCCTGTCCAAAGGCTTCATGCCTGCAAGATCCATTATATTTATGAAGTCCCCCTTTCCAAGTGCGACAATCTTCCCTCCGCTCTGCGCTACCCATGATTTGTACTCTCCTGCCCAGTCTATTATTATCGCATTTGCGTTCCATACATAGCTGGCACGTATAAGGAAGGTCTTTACGAAGAAGGATTTTCCGGCTCCTGTTATTCCCACTACCGATATGTGAGGATTTGTAAGAGTGGCAAACGTCCATGTAAGCGGTACGCCAAACCTTCTTGTTATTCCTATGAATATAGAATCAGTGGGATCATTGAGAAGGAATTCTGGCGGAGGCTCTGGAGGTCTGCTAAGGAAGACTCGCTTTGCAAGTTCATTGCTCATTACATTTTGTATCCTTATTAATCCCATAATCGTTCACATAAACATTGTTCGGACATATTATTTATTTATCATTTTTGGAACTGGAATGATGATATAATCTCTTCCATAGCCGGTACGTAATAATTGAGCTTGTAAAGGCTATACATCTCTCTTCCTACTACCCTTATCAGGTCAAGGTCAAATACATTGAATACCGTTTGCAACTGTTCTGTCTGCTGTGTAAGTTTGCTCATTGCATCATTCATTGTTATTCCTACTGCTGTTGTCTCTATGTACATCATGCTGCTAAGAGGCCGCTCCCCTGCGCCAAGCCTGTCTATCCTTACCTGAAGCACTCTCATTCTCCTCTTTAAGTCTTCAAGCACCGATGTTGAGACGTTAGGAGCGCTCTCGCTTTTTGAGTATTGGAATTCCAGATATGCCCTTCTTCCTTCCAGATCATCCCTGTACTTCTGTATGTCTACAGCCTGCCCTATCGCTATGAACTTGAATGGGAATTTTACGCTCATTACTGCTTTCTCCCACTTATCAGGCCCCATCACCATCTCACTCTCCTCCCCCTCTACCATCTGCTCGGCCTGGAAGACGTAGTTATAGACGTTGGCAGTAAGATATCCGGTTGCATAATAAAGGCCATTTACATACTTTACTATACCATCATTTTCTTTCGGAATCGTGTAATCCCTTGCAGGAATTGTACTGACCTTGAGGAGTTTTGTGAATATAGGGAATATTAAGAAGTCTGCAAAACTTATAATCATTATCAGAATGAATGCAGCTAGAAAGAATATTATTGCAATTATGTCCAACGGACCATAAGCTGCACTGAACGATGCGAACATCAATGCAAGTATCGATGTGATTCCAACCCTGAATATTGTCTCTTCGTCCATGCTCATCCCTTCTTAAGAAGCTCGCTGATAGTTGCAGGAGGTATGCTGTATTCCGGCTCTACAAATACCAGCATTTCCTCTCCAGTAGCTATGCTTGCAGTCACGCCGAAGATTGATCCTGCTCCTGCTGCAACCTCCTCAGCACGCTGCATGGCTATCGCCACGGCTTCTTCTTCGTTCGCACCAGGAGCACTTATCATAGCATATGCCATCTGATTCTGCGAAGATGACTTGTTAACTCCGTCAAAGAGGTTGTGCCACATAGCCAACTCCCCTTCTACGCGCTCCAGAAGTTTGTCAGGAGTGGTCTTATCAGCTTTTAGTTTGTCGTACTTATCTTCAACCTCATTCAGCTTTGCACTTATCCTTCGTATGTATTCATCCTTGTTAAGGTAATAGAGCTGCGATGCAAGTTTCATCGGGTATCTGCTGTTAACGGTTATCATCTTTGAAAAGGATCTTGCAAAATTGAGCTTCTCTTCGTCAGACATCTCCGTTGAAGACAGATAGACAGGTATCTTTACAAAGACACTCGCATAAGTATTATCTTCCTCTTTTACTATTATTGCATTTCCTGAAGCTGTCATGTAGAATGGTGGCTCATTGCTAAGCGTAACCACATTGTTCTTGCGCTTGATAAACGGAACAAAATAGTATGAATAGAACCTGGCAGATGCGGCGATTACATCCAAAAGAAGCCCTATTATCGCCAGGATTATTGCAACTATCCCATATCCCGGAGGCAGTATGCCGATTATTACTGCGCATATGAAAGATCCTGAAAGCAGGCCCAAGAATATCAGAAAAGAAAAGTTCTTGTTCAACCAGATTACCTGATATAAAATAATAGGTCAACTTAATAAACCATTTGCATGTAGTAAATGCTATTTTTTCTCTTTCTTTTTGGCAGGAAACTTCTTCCCTAATATGCTTCCCTTAAATCCCTCAGAATCTTTAGATAATTTTATCCCAGGCATATTTACGCTTATTTTTGAGGGAGTATTACGGGTTTTTTCAATCTGCCCTTTAAATCCACTGTACCATTCTTTAGATATAGTCTTGGAATATCTCATTTTCATACGCTCTTTGTCACTAGGCATCCTGAAAGAGGATCCTTTTTCTATCATTTTGTTATTGACCATGTGCCTGTATAGTTCTCTTCTTACTATTTTATTATACTCCTTTCTAAATGCCTTAGGATCATTTGCAGCTAGTTGTCGCATACGGGATGTTTTTAGCGCAGCTCCGCTGCGTCCGGAGAGTAGCCATCCGACCGCGTTATCAGTGCTTGAGAATGGAAGAGTATTTGGTTTACCAGAATAAGAAGGCTGCTCAACTGTTCTTTTTTTAGGCCCGTATTTTTCAGGATTTAGTACTGCCATCCTTACCCTGTTTGCTATATGATCATTCATCTGTTTGACAGTCATTGCGCCTGCGCCTATCACTGCAGCTTTTGATATCACAAGTGGAGAAGAATCTATAGCTGCGCCTTTAGTTAATACGTTTGGACCTGGTATAAGATCTCTGCTAGGATTGGAGGTTCCTGCCTTAGCCTTACCTGAAAGTGCATGATAAGAGTGATATGCACCTGCAATAAGACTAGAGGACTTTGGAGTATTCCCATACTTTGCACCTCTGATAGAACCCATTGCCTTGAATTTATCTGATTTAGTTAATTTCCCTTCCCTGCCTACAGGAAGATGTGTATTACCTTCATTAGAGCCAGATACGAAACCTTCCTTATACTGACTGCTGCTTTTATCATATGCTGTTCTTTTTGCCATGGATCCCCTGCTGCCAAGTCCTATGCCTGCAAGTGTGCCAAGACCGAATAAACTGAATATATCAAAGCCTCTTGTAAGCCCTCCTGCCGCAGCTATTAGTATGAGTATTATAATTATTGGTATCAGTGCGTCTACGTCCCCAAGCGACAGCACAAGGTGCATGAGTCCCAGAAGCCACAGCATGATTAAAGATATGCAGTCAGCTTATAAAAACATGCCTTATTCAGCAGTAATCATTAAATATAAAGAAATGCATAATTCAATTGGGAATATGGATAAGAAACTGAAAAATAAGACAATCGCAGTGTTAGCAGGAGCAGTGATAGCTAGTGCAGCAGTTAATTGTAATGCTTCTGAAAGACAGCCTCTGCAATTAGAAGTAAGGACAGAACAGAGTGCAGTACAGTATAGTGCAAATAAAGATTACGTAAATCCTTTAGTTGATAACGTAATCAAGGCGAAGAGAGGAGAGGATAATTTTATCAGAACGTCTTATACATCAGACGCTGTTAACTTATCATTATCCGAAAATAACGGGCTTATTGCAAGTACCGAGTATAAAATACTTTATCCGTTACTTTATGACCAGAATATTGGACCGTATGTTTTTACAGCAATTCGTGATCTCAAATATGATCATTTTAGAAATGCCACTCAGTTTTTATACGTTGCTTCGGAAAAGGCAAAGGCAGAAAATAACAATCTTGCTGTAGATGAGATGAACTTGGCGTATACATATATTAGATTGGGAGGAGAAAGTGAGATGGACAATTTCGGTAATGCAAATGTAAACAAGACATCTGCCAAAGCACTTTCAAGTACTTTCATACAAAAATCACAGATGATTTATGAAATTGCACATAGAGATATTAGGAGCAATAAAGTTTCGCTTAAGTATTCGCAAGATTCACAGAGATATAATAAAGAGAGTAATGAAAATGGATTGTTAGATATATTTGGAGTTGCCGGAGGAATTATTCTTATGTTGGAAACGCCTATTTTTATTATTGACGGAATAACATGGACATTGAACAAATACAAATCACATAAAAAAGCAAGGACAGATAATACGCAGCGT
>JAMDBP010000017.1 GCA_023487825.1 Candidatus Martarchaeota archaeon | reverse complement strand
ATACAAGATGACCTGCGCCATATCTTAGATTCAACCCTTCTTAAACTTGTAGTGTTATGCTTGTCATTCTTGTTCTTTGCAAGATGCCTCCTTATCTTTACAGCCCTCTTGAGGAGATCCATAAAGTCCTGCGGATACTCTCCGCCTACCTTCTCCTCTTCAAGAACTATGCGGAGCCTCTTACCGAAATAATGCTTGATGTAAGGTATGTTGTGTTCGTCTCGCAGCTTCTGACCTATCGCAGCATGGTGCATACCCTGCTTCGCATACTCTGCTATGAGCTTCGCTGCCTCTTCCTTTGAAGGTGCCCCTTCCGGTATTACCACTTGCTCAGCAACAGGCTTTCGTGACTTTGCCTTTCCATGCTTTCCAGTGTGCATTCTTGCCATTAAAAACACTTAGAACTGACCAAAGCTAAGCTTTGGCACTTTGTATAATTCCTCGCTAACGTTTATAAGTATTACTATAAGTCTGCAATCCTGTATAGAAACGGCAGCAATATAATTATTTACTCAAATCATTATAGGAAAATCATGATAAAATTCGATGATGTAAAGGTATGGTCCATATCCGGAGAGCTTGAGATTACAAAATCATGGAGAGATTCGGAGCGGTACGCTTTTGACGAAAAATCAAGCAAGCCTGTATACTCTCTGGATACCCCTCCGCCATACATAAATTCCCCCATACACATAGGCCACGCCGCTACTTATTGTCTCATGGACATGTTTGTGAGATACAGAAGGATGAAGGGCTATCAGGTACTCTTCCCACTTGGCCTTGACAGGAACGGTCTCCCTGTTGAGATAGCTGCAGAGAAGAAGTATAACATATCTGCATTCAAAGTAGGCAGGGAGAAGTTCATAGACGCATGCGAAAAGCTTCTACAAGAGACATCGCTGACCACAATAGACAGCTTCGAGAAGCTTGGAATATCCTTCACCTCTTATAAAACAGGAAGCCATATCGGAGCCGTGTATCTTACAGATTCTCCTGAATACAGGGCGCTCACGCAATCTACATTTATAGAGCTCTATAAGAAGGGTCTTGTATACGAGGATAACAGGGTTAGCAACTGGGATCCAAAGCTGCAGACAACAGTTGCAGACAATGAAATCGACTACATGGATATAAATTCCACATTCAATCATGTGCAGTGGACCGTGAAAGAGACTGGGGAGAAGATAGTGGTAGCGACGACAAGACCTGAGCTTATAGCAACATGCAAGATGGTGATATACAATCCTGATGACGAGCGCTACAAGCATCTGGACGGTAAAACCGCAATAACCCCTATATTCAACAAGGAGGTTAAGATAGCCGCGCATCCCTTCGCACAGGTTGAGAAGGGGACAGGACTAGTGATGATGTGCTCTGCAGGAGACCTTACTGACATAAGGTTCTTCAGGGAGATGAATCTCGAGGTAGTCATAGCCATAGGGAAGGATGGCACGATGAATGAGAATGCAGGCTTCCTAAAGGGGCTTAAGGTAAAGGATGCCAGGGCAAAGATGATAGAGACACTTAAAGAGAATGGCCTTCTTTTAAAGCAGGAGAGCATAACACACAGAACCCCGGTATCAGAACGTTCAAAGGCTGAGATAGAGTTCATAGCCATGCCTGAATTCTATCTGAAGCAGGTCGAGTTCAAAGAGCACATACTGAAGATGCAAAAGCACATAACGTTCTATCCTGAGGAAGCGAGGAAGACACTTGAAGCTTGGATAGACCAGGTATCGATAGACTGGCCAATATCGAGGAGGAGATTCTACTCAACAGAGATCCCACTGTGGTATTCGGGGGAGATGGTCGTATTGCCAAAACAAGGGAGGTATTACAGGCCTTGGAAGGAAAGCCCTCCTGATGATGCAGACGTATTCAAAAATGGAAAGAAGATAGGCACAGTATCGGATTTCAAGGACGCAGAATGGAAGGGCGAGGAACGGGTATTTGACACCTGGTTCGACTCATCCATATCAAATCTGCTGATAACAAAGTACGGTTCAAATCCAGAGTTATTCAGGAAGGCATATCCGGTATCGCTAAGGCCGCAGGGCAAGGAGATAATACGAACATGGCTGTACTACACGCTTCTCAGAGGCTATCTTGAGACGGGGAAAGCAAGCTTCAAAGATGTATGGATCCATCAGCACATAGTGGATGAGAAGGGGGAGAAGATGTCAAAATCACTGGGCAATGTGGTAGACCCCCAGGAGATACTGCGTGAGTTTGGGGCAGAATCATTCAGGCTATGGGTGGCGAGCGAGGGAGATCTATCGAAACAGGACATATCATGCACAAAGGACAAGATACGTGGGGAGATCAAGACAATAAACAAGATCTTTAACGTGGCAAGATTCATACTTCAGTTCAAAAAGTCAGATGAGCCTGCAGAACTTACCAAGCTGGACCAGTTATTCATAGACTATATAGAGGATATTACTGCATATGCAGATAGGGAGTATGAGAGATATGACTTCTTCCGCCCGGCTCTCGGGCTGAAGCAGTTCCTGTGGGAAGAGTTTGCATCGCATTATCTTGAGATGGTCAAGAACAGGGCATACAATACTGACAACAGGTTCACCGAGCAGGAAAAGAACTCTGCAATATTCTCTCTTTACTATATATTTGAGAGATTTATAGCTCTTGAATATCCGATAATACCACAGGTATGCACTGTTATAGGCGAGAGGTATGGAATTGATTTGCAAAACGCAAGCTTTCCAAAGGCAGGGAAGGTAAGCTCTGACATATCAATAATACCCTTGATAAAGGAGTTTAACTCGATTGTATGGAAAGCAAAGAAGGAGAAAGGAATAGCGCTAAACGCAAAGATAGACGGCATAAAGATTCCTGAGGAACTGGCAGAGTTCTCAAAAGACCTGAAAGCATGCCATAATCTAGTATAGATGGAAGATAACATCAGAATTTGCAATTAATTTTCAGTCCTCCCGAAGAGTATGCTTTATCTTATCTGTAAGCTCTTTCAGCTCCCTTACCTCTTCCTGCTCCTTTTCAGAGAGTGTCCTGTCTCCTGACTCTATATGCTTCTCTATGGCTTCAACGAGCTCGAGCCACTCTTCAGACTCCTCCTTTATGAACTCTATTACCTCCTTGTTCTCAGAGAAAAGATCAAGCAGCTTAAGTATATTCTGATTATCTACTCTTTCTTCTCCTACAGCTAATCTGTTCTTTATATGCTCCCTAAGCTCGCGTACCGTACTGTCGTCTACGATCTCATTCCTCTTAACAAGTCCCTTAAGTCCCTCTACCATCCTTGTCATAGAGTCTGTAAGTATGTTGAATAACCTGCTAAGCGAGATCTTTGAAAGTTCTTCTCTCATCAAAACCATCAATATGAAATACAGATATAAGATAAATATAACTTATTCCTAATATTTTGACAGGGTTACCTGCGGTAACTATATACTCCATAAAGCTTTTAAAGTTGCAAAAAAGACAAAAACATAAGCGATATCAGATGGAAGGCAGAGAAGGAGATTACAGATAAAATGTGCACGGAGTGTGCAGAAAACCAGAACCTTTATCTGTTTCCATTTATCATTTCCTTTAGTTTTTCAGGATTATAATTGTAATGAGAGACAAGTATCTCATACTGCCTTGTCTTTATCTTATCAGAAAATCTGCTGTTAACAGAACCTACTATTATGTCCGTTACTACTATCTCATATATCCTGGCGCCTCCTGTATCTTTGATAAGTCGTTCTGCAATTGCCTCCGGGTTCTGATCTTTGAATACATGTGCCATCAGCAAGACTCCTTTCGGGGACATTATATCGCATGCGAACGAGTAGGTGTCAACCTGCAGGTCATTCTCTTTTATGAGATCAAGCATAAATCTCTCTCTGCCCTTTAACCAGCTATCTATATTTATAATATTCAGTATGAACAGCGCATCAAACCTTGATGACAGGTTCCTCATATTCACAGTAGCCCTCTTTATTATTCCCCTGTCGATAAGCCTGTGATAAGCGTAATTGGATCTTCCCCTTTCTGTATGAATCTCCCTGTCGATAGAGGCGAAGTCCGCAGCAGCATTCTTGTTCATTGCCATCAATACATTATATTCCACTTCTGTTATCTGGTCATGCTCTGGTCTCGGCTTCTCCCTTGTTCTCTTCCATACCTTCTCCTTCAATACCTCGAAGAACTCCTTTCTAAGCGGTATGAAACCCAATCCGCTGAAATACGCCGGAGACATTGTCCATTCAATATCATAAGAGGATAAAACCTCGCGTGTGAAGTCGTACAGTGCGCCTCTTGCATTGCTGTTAGATTCTGCAACAAGAAGAACTACTATGTCATATTCGCCTTTTGTTATCATGGCTGCCTGAACATAAGGATACTTCTCAAGCTCCTCCTTCATCTGATTAAGCACAGGCTTTTTATTGAGGAACTTTCCAAAAGCGACATAATCTACATATCCAAACTTCTCTATGTCTATCTCCAGCACATATTCCATATCATATCTTCTCTCAAGGTTTCTCAGATGATATGCCACAGTGGTCTCTTTTATCCCAGTTATCTTTACAAGCTCAGGTATCGTCTTCCTCGCATCCATACTTAACGCCCTGAGTATATCACGCTCATGCCTTTCCGTCTCCCTTTTCCTTATGCCTTCATCTACTATTTTCGTCTCAGCTTCCTTCTGGGAATCCTGCAGAGCCGAAAGCCTCTCCCTGTTCTCTTTTTCCATCTCCTTTAGTTCTTTTGTACGTTCATCCCTGTGCTCAGCAGGTATGAACATTCCATCATCTGTGAACCATCCCAGATACTTCGTAACCTTATCTGATCTGCCCTTCTCTTTGTTATACACGCTTGTAGCCTGGAAGAGCCTGTACCTTCCACGCAGCATCTTCGCCTCAACATAATGGCCATACTCCTTGCGTATGCGTTCAACGGCTCTTTCTATGTTCTCGGGCAGTTTCTTGGGCAGATATCCACCACATAAGTAATGACAGCTTCAGATATTTAAAAGTAACGCTTTTATTGATTCTATACGTAATACTCAATTTTAGATGGGTAACTATATTTATAATAACATACTATTCATAGCGTAAAAGCATAAAATATGCATGTTAACGGTGCATATCCCTATTTATAGACGGGAATGAAGACTCTATTCATATATAATAGGTAAGGCATAACTATTTCAGCTGGATGAGATGGATTAAGCCCGAAAGGGCCTTGTTCTTGTATCCCCAACCAACCCACCACTCCATCTCATCTGCTTTCTTCTTAAGCGGGCGACAAAGCTTAAGGAAATCACAGGATTACACTAAAAAAGATAAAGTAGAGGAATTGTTAAAATGACAACGAAGAGACATGACCATGATAATGGCGAAAAGATTACGGAGCAGACACCAAGACCAACAAACATGCACGGAGCCCACGCTAGGCAACCGATGTCAGTGGAGCGCCATACAATACAGTTCTTAAAGGATAAGAATGCAGATTTGGAAGCAAAAGTCAAGAAACTGGAAAATGATAAACACGAATTGATTAAGGCACTAGCAGTTGCATCAAGGATATCCCTTGAAAATGACGAGCTCAAGAAGAAAAATGAGGCTCTGGAAAGATTCACACTTGACGGGCTAACTGGTCTGGGAAGAGTTGAGTTGTTCAACAATAAGGGTTTTCCCGAGGCGTTTGGCAATGCAATGAGGTACGATCTTAACCTTGCCATTATAATAATAGACCTTAATGACCTCAAGAAGACCAATGATATTGATAGTTACGAGGCAGGTAACAGGCTGCTCCGCAAAACTGCAGAAGTAATAAAAGAGACGACAAGAGTCAACGATTCAAAGTACAAATTAGAAGCAGGGTACAGGTGGGGCGGAGACGAATTCATAATAATTGCAAACATACCTGATGGCAATTCAAAAGAAGTCGATTCAAGTGCAAAGAGTATACTGCGCAGGCTTGAAGATGCTCTGGTTGCAAACGGTGTTAACTGTTCAATAGGAGCATGCGTAATGGCTCCAAAAAGATCCATGCCTGTTGATGAGGACAAAGGTTCAAGGATAACCTATATGGAAAAGCCCACAGTTGAGCACGAGATTAAACTATCTCGCGGAGATGTAGGCATGATAAGGGACGCAATGTTTAAAAGCGCAGAGAAAGAGATGAAAAAGGACAAGTCCCACAAGAAAGGGAAGCATATTTCAACTCTGAAGCGCGAGTGAACTGATGTCAGTCTATTATACCGGTACCGGAGACAAGGGAGAGACGAACACACTCTCTGATAAAAGGGTGTCAAAGGCAAGCGGTATAATAGAAGCCATAGGCTCTGTCGATGAGCTTAACAGTGCAATAGGGATTGCATTATGCAAGGTAAACGACGACAGCCTGAAGAAAGGTCTTGAATCCATACAGAATACTCTCTTCATAATAGGTGCGAACCTCGCAAGTTTCTCAAATCCTAATATAGAGAAGGCAAAGATCAATCCTGAATCGGTAAAGCTTCTTGAAGAAGGGATAGAGAGCATGTCAAAGGAGCTTCCTGAATTGAAGGAGTTTGTCCTTCCCGGAGGAAGCGATGCAGCCGCAAGCCTTCATCTCGCAAGGGCTATAGCAAGAAGGGCAGAGCGCGATATAGTAAGGGCTTCGGAAGAGCATGAGATAGACGGAAATGCAAAGGCATACATAAACCGCCTTTCATCATATCTGTTCGTTGCAGCTCTCTATTCAAATTACAGATCAGGTACAGCGGAGAAGCATCCGACATACTGAAGCAGAATGTGCAATGCGCTTATGCGCTGAAGTATTCCTTAAACTTGCTTGTAACACTAAGCTTCTTGCTCCTTCCGTAATTCTTTCTCTCAACAAATCCTTTCTCCGAGAGTTCCTTCACATATTCATATATGCCAGAGCCGAAGGATTTGACAAGCGTGCTCTGGAGCACACCGTTGTTCTTGCTGACATATGCGAGAACGCGCAGTGCACCCTTGCTTATGTCCGGAGCAGTGGCCATTGAACTGAGCTTCTTAGAATAAGGATCCCTAAGGCTGAACATATATTTGCTGTCGATCTCAACTATCTCTATCGCGCTGTCCCTTGAGTTGTAGTCGCTCTGCAGCTCCTTTAGTATCTTGTTCATAATGCCAGGAGAGGCAATTCCTGTAATAGAGCAGAGCTCTTTGGAGCCAAGTGCACTGGACGACATAAAGAGTGCGGCTTCTACAAGCTTCTTATACTCGCTATCCTGCTCCATCTGACCACTATACAATCCTTACAAATATCTCGTCGAAGAACCTGTCCTGCCTCAGCGCTATCCTATTCTCGCTTGCGAGATAGAGCATAGGTATAAACAGGTCAAGCATCACATTCCTCATGCTTTTGTCCTTTGCAAGAGCGCTGAAAAGAGCCACCTTTTCAGAATCAACATTCTCTTTTATATAATTGTAAACCTTTTCAGAGTCAGCCTTTATGTCTGTGCTTCCTACCTGGAAGGATATCGGAGGCCTTACAAAGCTAGATGCGATACCTCTCTGCTCCTTTATCTTCATCGCATCATCAAGTGCGCTTATCAGTTCTTCAAGGGAGACCCTTCTCTTAGGGGGAAGCCTGGATCTGAAACTCAACGGCTCGACAACTATACTCTCTATTCCACTGCTCCCGTAATACTGCTCTTCAGGTTCGGGATCAGGGGCAGTTATAACAAGCAAAGTGCTCTTCATCCTCAGCAATATCGATGCTGCAAGCATTATATTTGCAGGAACCTTGAGGTCAAGGCTCTTCATTCCCCTTACTGCATCCATGTAATTGTCAACTATCTGCACTATGTCAATTTCCCAGGGGTTGAGCTTGTTCTTATCCACAAGTTCTATGATGAGCTCCTTCCACGTGGGCTCTTTAGAGACAAGCCCTACAACGTCTATTCCATGTGCTGCCTCTTCAGTGAGTTCCTGCATCGCCATGCTTTTCTATCACAATTATAAAATAAATACCTTGCTGTTATTCACAAGCTACCTTTTATATATATTTTTTACAAGAATCATAATGGTTTCTATGGCAACTTTCAAGAACGAATCTACTTTCAAGAGATATTCTGAGTCTGGAAGAGAGAGCGAGTTTGACAGGCTTTTTGATGAAGCGGTATCGGAAGTAAAGCAGAAGCATATGGGCAAGGGACATCCTTTATACATAAACGGAGAGGAGAAGTATGCTCGGGAAGAGATAAGCGAGTATTCTCCTATAGATGGCTTGTACATAGGCAAGTTCCAGAAAGCTACAAGGGAACAGACCGACATGGCAATAATGGCCGCAGCAGAAGCATTCAAGAGCTGGTCACAGACTGATTATAAAGAACGCGTAAAAATATTCAGAAAAGCAGCCGAACTCTTTTCAAAGCACAAATTCAGGGTAGCTGCAATACTGAGCATAGAGAACGGCAAGACAAGGTATGAGTCTATAGGCGAGGTTGACGAGGCCATAGACTTCCTGAATTACTACTCATTAGAGCTTGAAAAGAACAAAGGCTATGTAAGGAGGACAAAGCTCGATGAGAGCAAGGTTCATGTAAAGGCAGCATTCCAGGGGGCTCCAGGAAAGGCTGAGAGAGTGACCATAGCGTTAAAGCCATACGGCGTATTCGGGGTCATCGCGCCTTTCAATTTCCCAATATCGATATCCGTAGGCATGTCTACAGGCGCACTTATAACCGGCAATACTGTTGTGTTCAAACCATCCTCTACAGACAACATGACCATGCTGACCGGCCTCGAGATATATCGCATATTCTCTGAAGCCGGGCTCCCGAAAGGAGTATTCAATTATATAACAGGACCAGGATCAGAGGTCGGTGACGAACTTGTGATGAGCAGATACGTCAGCGGGATAGTATTTACCGGTTCAAAGAATACTGGCCTTTCAATGATAGCAAAGACATTGCAGGCGGGCATGCAGAAGGCATTCATAGTGGAGATGGGAGGGAAGAATCCTGTCATAGTCTCAAAGAATGCGGATCTTGAAGCTGCAGCATCGGGCATCGTCAGCGCAGCATACGGGTACTGCGGACAAAAATGCAGCGCCGCCTCAAGAGTGTACGTGCACGAGGCTGTAAAGGAGGAGCTCATCTCAAAGATACTAGACCAGATGCACTCACTGAAGATAGGCGATCCGTTAAAGAAGGAGAACTACATAGGTCCTTTGATAAGCGCAAGCGCTCTCAAACGCTATAATCAGAGCGTCGAAGAGATAAGGAAGACCGGGAGAATAATATACGGAGGCAAAGTTGTCAGCACACAAAGCGGCATATATGTTGAGCCTGTGCTTGCAGAAGCAGACCATTCAAATCCTCTATTTCACAAGGAGCTCTTTCTCCCATTCCTTCTTGTAGACACATACAAGAAGCTTGACGAGGCGATAGCAAAGGCAAACGATACTGAGTACGGACTTACTGCAGGAATGTACAGCATGAAGAAGAGCGAGATACGTGAATATTCAAAGGCAATACAGTCAGGTGTCGTATACATAAACAGGGAGACAAGCGCCACAACCGGTGCAATAGTAGGGCTGCACACATTCGTAGGATGGAAGGGCAGCGGACTCACAGGGAAAGGCACGGGGAGCAAGTTCTACCTGCAGCAATTCACGAGAGAACAGAGCCTCTCCATAGTGGGCTGATCCTTTGGAGGAAGGCATTTACCTTAAGCTTCTTGGTATGTTCTCAGATAAGAAGTATAAACATGTACGTGCAAGGATAGGCAGGTTAAACCTTGACATGGAGATAGCGGACAATTCATACAAGAGGGCAAAGGGTTTGATGTACAGAAAAACGATGCGAAAGGACAAGGGCATGCTGTTCATATTTGATTCTGAAAGGCAGTACTCTTTTTGGATGCTTAATATGCAATTCAGCATAGACCTGATATGGCCTGACAGGAAAATGCGCATTGTTGACATAACAAGAGACGCAATGCCATCACATTCCATATTCAGTTCAAAGAGCTATTCTCCGCGTGTGCCTGCAATGTATGTGATAGAGACACGCAGCGGCTTTGCGTCCTCTTCAAAATTAAAACTTGGTAATAAACTAAGGATTGATTTTTAATGGACACCTTATAGATTATAAAGCAATAACAATATAGTTATAGGAAAAGTAAACGGGTATTATGATGATTAATGTTCCATCAGATGTTTCAAGAAGCGTCTCAGCTGTTAAAAGACGCATATCTGCGCTTGATAGGAAAGATTTCATCAACCATGAGTTATACCTTCCTTCTTCACATATTCTAAACAGCAAGGGCAAGTATCTGAGGCCTACACTTGTCCTTCTCTCAGCGCACTCCATAGGTGCAGATCCTAAAAGTTATATCGACCTTGCAGCCGCCGCAGAGCTTCTCCATACATCGTCGCTCGTGCACGATGACATAATAGACGGCGATAGGACAAGAAGAGGTGTGCCTGCAGTGCATGTCAAGTATGGTACAGAAGCCGCAATACTGGGCGGAGATGCCCTAATATCAAAGGCGATACAGCTCTCATCAGCATACGGCAAGAGAGTAATGGATTCGATGGCAAATGCCGCACTTGAGATGTGTGCAGGTGAGCTTCTAGATTACTCTTTCTACAAGAACAGGAAGATACCTGATATAGACGAATATCTTGAAATAGCAAGGCTGAAGAGCGCTTCCCTAATAGGCGCATCATGTTCATCAGTACCTATACACAAGCAGGACAAGAGGGCGAAGGAGTTTTACTCTTTCGGCCTGAATTTTGGGATTGCCTTCCAGATAAAGGATGACATATCGGACATAAATGACGAGAAAAGGTCAAAGCGCAACAAACCAAACCTAATAATATCAATATCTGAGCATGAAGGTCTTTCAAACAAAGAAGCTGCTGATAAGGCAGGGATAATGATGGACAAATATATAGGAGAAGGCCTGGCAAGCATAAAGTCTAAAAAGACCCGTGATATGCTGTCTAAATATGCAGAGCTTCTCTACTCCTACTGACGCACTCCGTTTATTATGAATGCCACTCCTGGGAAAACCGTACTTATCCTGACATCATTGAAACCGTTCTTCTCAAGAATAGATGCAGCATTATGCTTGTCATATGCTGCAACGCTGCTAGTCAGCCAATCATAGGCTTCCTTGTCCACAAGCCTGCCTATCAGGCGCATTATCTTGAAATAAAAAATGAATAGATGCTTGGAAGGGCCATCTGGAACTGCCATATCAAGAAGTATTATCCTTCCACCAGGCTTGATAATCCGTTTTGCCTCTCCGGCAAATCTGTTAAAATCATCAAGATTCCTTAGCACAAAAGATGAGACCATCGTGTCGAATGAATCCTCTACGTATTGCAGATTAAGTGCATCTCCTCTTGCAAACCTTATGCTGCTTATCTTTTTAGCAGCGGCTTTGTTCCTGCCCAGGCTCATCATCTCCTCGTTCATGTCAACCGCCTCTATCCGTATCTTCCTATCCTTCTTCATAGCACGAAGCGCTATTCCTATTGAGAGATCGCCTGTTCCCGCTCCTATGTCAATTATGTCTGTGCATCCTGGATCGGAGAGCGCCTGTATCTCTACATGCCTTCTCCAGAGTTTGTCAGTTCCAAGGCTGAAGATATGATTCATCAGGTCGTAACGCCTGTATATCCTTGTAAAAAGATTATTTATTCTCTCAGACATCAGCACACCAATTTTTTTATACGTCTGCAGTTACCTTTATGCTATACCTTCCTGCCTTCTTTGTGAATTTCATGCCATGCGGAGTGACTGCCTTTATGCTCAACAGCCTGCAGTCATCACCAGAATCCTTGTAATAAAGCCTTCCATGCAGGCTATGCCTCTTCTTTACCTCAAAGAGCCTGTCTACCCTGAACTCAAATGCATTCAGTCCCTTCTCATCAACTTCCTCAAGCACATGTTCCAGCGTGAACCAGGTCAGGTACTCAAGGCTGTCTGCGCTCTCGTTGACCATTATGCTCTTTACAGGCGCCCTTACGCCGCTTATCTTAGGCAGATCAAGCATGGCATTTAACATAGCCGCGCAAGCATTCTCTATGCACTCTTCAATGCTTCTTCCATTGGCTATAAACGCTATATCGGCAGTATGGTCAACGTATCTGAATCCTTTCATGAAAGAACCTGCAGTGATTAACAGACAGTATATAATATTTCCCTACATTTAAATACTGTCCTGTGAAGACAAGAGTAACTGCTGAAATATGATGAAGTCCATATCGGCTGAGGACAAATGGTGCTTAGATGAGAAGGTCAGAGATACTGTCTACAGCAATAGTTATCCTAGCTCTACTGCTCTTCATGGCAGCTTATATGAACTCGGTTCAGCCTGGGATAAGCGACACCAATCCTTCAACATACGTAATAATACCTATCCTGATGCTTCCCATATTCTTCATATTTAAACTCAAGGAGAAGATACTTCCTGAAGTAAAGAGAAAAGATATAGCAATAGGTGTGCTTCTTTCCATAATCGGCATAATCGCTACTGCATACATGAAATATGCGCTCTCATTCGAATTCTCTGCTTTTGGAATCGGCTTTCTTATGCTCCCGGTATTCGTAGCTTCATTCTCAATACTTGCATACGGCATAAAAAACATGAAGAGATTTGTCTCAGTTATAATATATTCAATATTCACCTCCCCTATCGTTCTTCTACCTGTACTTCTGCAGAATCAGAATTTCACCGCAATAAACAGCACGATAGTATACTGGATAGAAAAACTGTTTATATCCGGACTAAAATTCTCCCCTCCGATAACCATAACGCTGAACAACGTGAGTATAGGCATCGGCCAGACCTGCGTAGGTCTTGGCGCAATACTCGGCCTTCTCTTCATGCTGATTCCATTGGCATACTTCTACAACGGTACAAACAAGGGCAAAATGAAGTGGGTAATATCAGGAATAGTGCTGCTGCAAGAGCATACG
>JAMDBP010000022.1:290-3582 GCA_023487825.1 Candidatus Martarchaeota archaeon | reverse complement strand
TGGTCACAGCTTCAGAAGAATCGAAGATTAATTATTACAAGCCGATAGACCTTAACTTCAATAAGGAGGCAGAACAGGCTCCTGCTCCAAAGGCAGCAGAGCCTAAAGCTAAAGATGCGGCTGCAGTAACTGAGAATAAAGAGAGTGCTTAATCATGGCTGGAAAGAAAAAGAAGATAGAGAAGAAGCAGACAAAGCAGCAACAGCAACAGCAGCAGAAAGCAAACAAGAAGGAAGCTCCATCATTCGAAGCCGCTGTGCAGGAGGCGCAGGAGAAATTTAAGTCAAAGGCGGTAAGATGGGGCGTTGCTCACATCTTTTCATCAAAGAACAATACGATAATAACTCTTACGGATCTGTCAGGATCGGAGACCATAGCTGTAGGGAGCGGAGGCATGGTCGTAGATGCCGACCACGAGGAAGGATCCCCTTATGCTGCTATGCACGCAACATACAAGGTAGCTGCAACTGCAATAGAGAAAGGGGTGACTCACATAAACATAAAGATAAGGGCTCCGGGAGGCCATAACTCAAAGATTCCTGGGCCAGGAGCACAGGCAGTAGTAAGGGCTCTTGCAAGGAGCGGCTTCAAGATAGGCAGCATAGAGGACGTTACTCCTATACCTACCGACACTACAAAGAGACCGGGAGGCAGAAGGGGACGCAGAGTATAAATATCCCAAGCATGTATACTCATCGGTGTTAAACTGCCTGAGCAAGAAGATATCTTCAGGGCAAACGACATACGCGGTATATATCCCGATACTCTGAACGAGAGAATTGCCGAAGAGATAGGGATGGCATTTGGCACATTTATCGGAAAAAAGAAACGCTTAGCCTTAAGCATGGATATCAGGGAGAGCAGCCCGGTTCTGAAGGAAAGCTTCCTAAAAGGACTGAAAAGAACAGGAGCAGAGGTATTATACATAGGCAGAGTTCCCACTCCGCTACTCTATTTTGCAATAGCCCATTACAAACTCGACGGCGGTGCCGCCGTAAGCGCAAGCCATAATCCTCCTAAATGGAATGGCCTGAAGCTATGCGGACCTATGGGAAGGACGTACGGGACAGGTTTTGGACAGGAAGAGATAAAGGAGATATATTCCAAGAAGAGATTCATATACAGAAAAGGCGGCAGAGTAAGGGACATAAGCAAGAAACTGATGAAAGATTATGAGAACTTTCTGCTTAAGAGGACAAAGATAAGGAAGCCTATCCGGATAGGTATAGATCCTGGAAACGGTGCGGATTCGCTGATAGCTGCAAATATCCTAAAAAAAGCAGGCATATCTGCTGTCGCTATAAATGACAAGCCAGATGGCAACTTCCCATCAAGATCTCCGGAACCGAAACCTGAAAACATAATTGAACTAAGCAATCTTGTCAAGAGCAAGAAGCTCGATTTCGGGGTAGCGTTCGACGGGGATGGCGACAGGGCCATGTTCGTGGACGACAAGGGCAGGGCATTCTTCGGTGACATAACCCTTGCCATGATGGTAAAGAATACGATAAACAAAGGGGAAGGAGTAGTATACGAATTAAGCTCTTCAAAAGCCGTAGAAGACATGATAAAGCTGAAGAAGGCAAAGGGCATAAAGGCAAAGACAGGAAGGGCATTCATAATAGACAAGATGCTGCAGAACGACGCAAAGCTCGGCGGAGAGCATTCTACCCATTTCTATTTCAGTGACATATACGGTTTTGACGACGCAATATTTGCAGTAATAAAGATGGCAGAGCTGACATCAGGAAGCAAAAAAAAGATGTCGGAACTTATGGACGAGCTTCCCAGATATGAGCGCATAGTCAGCGAATTCGAAGTGAAGGAGAGCGAGAAGTTCAGGATAATATCAAGAATGAAGCAGAGCCATGAAAAAATAAAAGGTGCAAAGATAGTGACTACCGAAGGGGTGAAGATGATAGCAAAAGACGGTTGGCTGATGGCAAGGGCTTCAAACACAACTCCAAAGGTAAAGATAATCGCAGAATCCGCTGACAAAAGATCCTTGGATAGATTGTATGCGCTTGGATTGTCGGAATTCGAGAAGGCAAAAGGAGCATAACCTACTTCTATTATCAGCGTATCTATACAACATGTTTAAATAGTGGGATAAACTCAGTAACATGAGTGGTATTCATGACAGAAAAAGTGGTATCTATAAACAAACACAAGGAAGCAAAACGAAAACCAGGAGAGATATCAGATGTACTGCGCAAGGAAGTTATGATTGCCCTTGACCCTAATAGGCCCGGTCCTTTTGGCAGGTCCGATGTAAAACGCCTCAAGCATGAATACGATCCTGTACAGAATGAACTGGACTATCTGACTAGAGTTTAATGGTCAAGGGGACAAAGGCTGCTTTCCTGTCAGTGCAAGAGAGGCTAGCATAGCCTCTATCTGTATCCTGTCATTTGCGCCCTCTACTATCCTGAAATTATACTCGCCTATGGCACTTATCAGTCTGAGCTTCGCCTTATCATCAAGGTCCAGATTAATCGCTTCCCTATAACACTGTATCAGCACATCCTCTCCGCTCATTCCATATACGAGAAGGAGCTTGTCAAGCTCGTTCCTCGCCCTTATGAAATCTCCGTTGAATGCGAAGTCTAACATAGAGACGATTTCCTTAGGTCGTGCCCTTGAAGCTATATCATATACTGACTTCTCAGTTATCTTCTTGTTCGATATCGCAGCGCTCTGCAGCACGTTAGTAAGCTTCCTCAGATCCCCTTCGCTCACATAAATAAGTGCCTTCTCAGCATCCTCGGATATCTCTATATTCTCATTCTTCCTTATCCTTTCTATGTATCCAAGCATCTCATCTTCCTTGAGGGGCTTGAACCTAAGCACAACGCACCTGCTCTGTATCGGCTCTATTATCTTGCTTGCATAATTGGCACTGAGTACGAATCTCGTGCTTGCCGAGTACTTCTCCATGGTTCTCCTAAGCGCATGCTGTGCTTCTGGTGTCAGTGCATCGGCCTCGTCAAGGAAGATTATCTTTACGAGCCCTGTGGAGAGTGAAAGTGTCTTTGCAAATTCCTTGACCCTGCCACGTATTATCTCTATACCTCTAGTATCACTAGCATTGAGCTCAAGGAACGCCTGGTTTATGCTTTCCCCGTAGAGCTCCTTTGCCATCGCTATAGCGGATGTGGTCTTTCCTATCCCTGCGCTACCTGCGAATATCATGTTGGGGAAGCTCTTTGCCTTGACAAAAGCCTCTAATCTCTCGACTATGGCCTTCTGGCCTATTATATCGTTTAGCTTGGAAGGCCTGTACTTCTCCGTC
>JAMDBP010000022.1:0-280 GCA_023487825.1 Candidatus Martarchaeota archaeon | reverse complement strand
TGCATATAAGGTATGCAGAAGTGGGAAGGGACAACGATAAAAAGGTACTGATGATACATGGTGGAGGAGTGTCATCTGGTGCAGTATCATGGTCCAAGATAATGCCTGTAATAGGTGCAGAGCATCATGTCATAGCTCCTGATCTGCCTGGCTACGGGAAGAGCCAGAAGAGCAGGGAGAAGGCCACTCTTGCTTATTATGCGGATTTCACAGAGAGCTTCATGAAGCATATGCACATAAAGAGGGCAGACATAATAGCGGAATCATTCGGGGGGCGGAA
>JAMDBP010000011.1 GCA_023487825.1 Candidatus Martarchaeota archaeon | reverse complement strand
CAAGAAAGGAGATACTGCAGATACATACAAGGAATATGCCGATGAAAGATGTTGACATAGATGAACTTGCAAACAAGACGCACGGTTATACCGGAGCAGACCTTAATGCACTTGTAAGGGAGGCTGCAATGGCAACCCTAAGGACCATATTGCCTAAGATCGCAGACAAGCAATCAATTCCGAATGAGATTCTTCTGGATCTCAAGGTGTCACGGGAGGATTTCCTTGAGGCAATGAAGAGCATACAGCCAAGCGCATTGAGAGAGGTATTTGTAGAAAGACCAAATGTGCATTGGAATGATGTAGGCGCACTTGATAAGGTCAAGGATGAATTGAGGGACAGCATAGAGCTGCCTCTGAAGAATCCGAAGGCTTTCGAAGATATGGGAATAAGGCCTGTAAAGGGATTACTGCTCGTAGGGCCGCCAGGCACAGGAAAGACATTACTGGCAAAGGCAGTAGCGACTGAGAGAGAGTCAAACTTCATATCGATAAAGGGTCCTGAGATACTTTCCAAGTATGTTGGGGAGAGCGAGAAGACCCTGAGAGAGATCTTCAGGAAGGCGAGGCTTGCTGCGCCATGCATAATATTAATCGATGAGATAGACTCTATCGCACACCCAAGAGGAGGAGAGTCCGGTGATTCCCTTGTCAGCGAACGGGTAGTAGATACACTTCTTACCGAGATGGACGGACTGCAGGAGCTGAAGAACGTAGTGGTGCTCGCCGCTACAAACAGGCCTGATGCCATAGATCCTGCCATACTCCGTGCCGGAAGGTTCGACAAGATAATAGATATACCCATGCCTGATGAGAAGGCTAGGGAGCAGATATTTACAATACATACTAAGAGGATGCCGCTTGACAAGAGCGTAGATATAATAGAACTTGCAAAGGCCACTGAGAATTACACAGGAGCTGAGATAGAGAACGTATGCAGGGAAGCGGGCATGAGTGCAATACGTTCTAACCATGACATAGTCAAGGCAGAGGATTTCAGGAAGGCTCTGGAAGAGATAAAACCTGCAATACCAAAGGAGCTTGCTGACAGGATATCTAGGTTCAAGGATGAACCTGAGAGCATGTATAGATAAACAGGTAAACTGATAATGTTAAAAGAAATAGTTGATTTGCATGAAGATAGTGTACTCTGACAAGAAGAGTGGAAAGACATCGCAGCTGGAAGTGCCTAAGGAAAAGGAGAACCTGCTAATAGGGCTTAAGATAGGAGATTCTTTAGAAGGATTTGTCGTTGGTCTTGAAGGCATGAAGTTCCAGATAACAGGACTGAGCGACAACACAGGAGCGCCTTCAAGGAAGGAGATAGATGGAATAATAAAATCAAGGCCACTGTTGAGCAGAGGTCCTGGAATAAAGAAAGCCAGGAAGGGTTATAGAGTCAAGAGGCTCATAAGGGGAAACACCATAGGCAACGATACGTCACAGATAAACACAGTCATAACTGAGATGGGATCGCATAATGCCGAGGAGCTGTTCAAGCCTAAGGAGAAGAAGGAGGAATAAGTAGATGACAATAAAACAGAGCCAGCTTAACATCGGCACGCTTGGCCACGTTGACCATGGAAAGACCACACTTACCGCAGCGATAGCGCATAAGTGGACTGATATACACAGCGAGAGCGTTAAGAGAAGCATGACCATAAAGCTGGGTTATTCGGATGCGGTTATATATACCTATGAAAAGGATGGCAAAACGGTTTATACTACAGAAAAGCAACCTGGAGCAAAGGAGATAGTCAAGGTCTCTTTGCTTGATTCGCCAGGACACGAGACGCTCATGGCAACTGCAATAGCAGGATCTAACATAATAGATGCAGCGCTTTTCGTAATATCCGCTACAGAGCCATGCCCTATGCCTCAGACAAAGGAGCACCTGATGATAATAAACGCACTGGGAATAAAGAACGTAATAATAGTGCAGACCAAGGTAGACATAGTCGGAAAGGAGAAAGCGAAGCAGCACTATTCCCAGATAAAGGAGTTCATCAAGGGCAGCAAGATAGCTGATGCGGTTATAATACCGGTAATGGCTAACAGGAACATAAATGTCGATATGGTGCTTGAGGAGATAGCAAGAATACCCGTACCAGAACGTGATACTGAGTCGGATCCTATAATGTACGTTGCAAGGTCTTTTGACGTGAACAAGCCTGGTACAGATATAGACGACCTTGTAGGCGGTGTCGTAGGAGGCTCCGTGATAAGAGGCACGTTCAAGCCCGGGGATAAGGCAGAGATACGCCCGGGAATAAATGTTGCGAAGGATAAGAAGGGCAATGCAAATTACAAGCCGCTCATAGTAACAATAGAGAGCATATCGACAGGCGAGGAGAAGCTTGACAAGGCGATAGCAGGGGGACTTATAGCGATAGGCACGGATATGGATCCCGCAATAACTAAGGCAGACGGGCTTGTCGGGCAGATCATAGGGCATGTTGGAAAACTCCCTGAATCAAAGACCGAGATATCGATAAATTACAGCTCCCTAAACAGGGATGACATACCAAAGCAGGGATTTGCGGATATGGAACCCGTTATCTTGGGAATAGGCACAGGAACGGTAGTCGGCTATGTGAAGAAGGTAAAGAAGAATATAGTAACCATAAAACTGAGGCACGCCTTCTGCATAGACAAGTACATGAAGATATCTGTACTCAGGAACATAAAGCAGAGATGGAGACTGTACGGATATGGTACGCTATCGGCATAGCTCCTTTGCTTTTTTGTTGATAAGCGTTGCGAAATTTCTTCTCTCTGACTCTTTTGAGAAGTCGTATTTTTTCTTTAAGGTAAATCCTGCCGCATGAGGATGCCCTCCGCCTCCGAAATAGTTGGCAAGCTTGACGCAGTCAGCCTTTTTGGTCCTTATGTGGCCATGAAGGTCCTCTGTGTTTATGTATATTGCAATGTCCTTGCCGCTCCGCTTTATTATTTCTGAGCCTGCAAGGGTTGAATTCACCCTCTTCTGGAAGCCGATTGCAACCTTGTCAAGCACTATCATTCTTCTGCTTACAAGCTCCTTTATCCTTGCAGTATTGGTCTTGTCGAATTTCACCGCATCTCTCTTGATTATACTGTCTGACAGCATGCCTTTGCTTATTACATCTGAGATATGCCTTAGCTTATTGTTGCGTTTTCCGTAATCGGTTATCTGGTTATACGAGGTTATGCTCATCGCATACTCTATTATCATCTTCATGTATGCATTGTTCTTTGGGCGAAGATTGAAGTCTGAATAATGAACTATCTGCGCGAACCTCCTGCAGAAAGCACTGTTTAATGATAGTTCATTTCTTACTATCTCGGTTGCGCAGTACTTTGCATTCTCATTCACTATTGCAGCATCACACTTTGATGCGACCTCTCTTATCCAGCTGTCACTCCACATATGATGGTCAAACCAATATACGCTGCCGTTTTTATTCTTGATATTCTTTATCAGTTCGAGCATAGGCTGTTTGGTAGCCTCATTTAGCCCTAAGTCAGCTATTATAAGAACCACGCCTTCTTTCGCAGCTTTTGTTATCTCCATCTTGGATCTTATCACATTTTCAGGAGAATAATCTGCAAAGAACATGTTCTTACATGGTATCCCATAACGCATCTTTATCAGGGCAGCACTCCCTACCCCGTCAATATCGCTTTGGTGAGTAAGAGAGAAGATATTTTTTGAATCCATGACCTCACAAAGATAAGTTTTGGATGGCAACTCTTAAAAGTGCTTAGCAAAGAAGCGGATAATCATGTTTGCAGC
>JAMDBP010000013.1 GCA_023487825.1 Candidatus Martarchaeota archaeon | reverse complement strand
CTGTTCGCTCTTTATCTGCGCTGCCACAGTATTCGTTTGTAAAGCCTACGGGAAAGACATGCGAATCTTGCGGTACGCCTATAGTAAAGGTATTCAGGAGAGGGAAGCGCGTCTTCCAGATGTGCCTTGATCCAAACTGTGAGACTAAGAAGGACTGGGGCAAGCCGAAGACAGCAGCGCAGATAAAGAGCGAACAGGAAGGAGCAGCGCAAAAAGCAGACACGCCTATTGTTAAGAAAACAGCGAAGAAAGCTCCTGCACGCAAGGCCCCGAAAAAAGCAGATTCAAAAAAGAGAAAGGTGAAGAAGGCTGCAAAAACCAGTGAATAAAATGTTTATATACCCGAAGATGTATCGAAAACTTAAGCGAGGTCCGCAGGTGATGCTGCCAAAGGACATAGGCATAATCATCGCATATTCCGGAATAAGCAAAGAAAGCACATGCATGGACGCAGGCACAGGTAGTGGCTGGCTTGCAGTCTCGCTTGCAAGAATCTGCGACAAGGTCTACAGCTACGATCTAAGAAAGGAATTCATTGCCATAGCAGAAAAGAACGCAAACATGCTCGGACTGACAAACATAGAGTTCAGGAATGAAGACGTATTCAAAAAGATATACGAAAAGAATCTTGACCTTATAGTATTGGATCTGCCTTCTTCCGAAAAAGCGCTGGCAAATGCAAAAAAGGCACTCGCAGAAGGGGGTACGGTTGTCGGCTATCTGCCGCATATGGAACAGGTGCAGAGATTCGCTTCCAAGCTTGAGAAGCTGAAGTTCTCAGATGTTCATACAGTAGAAGTAATAGTAAGAGATATGCTGGTAAGGAAAGAAGGCATGCGCCCCTCTACAAAAGGGCTATGGCATACTGCATACCTTGTCTTTGCAAGAAAGCCAGAGACAAAGCAGCTGCATAAACCTATTTAATGTTTGCACATCATAAAATTTCTGTAATTTTAATTACTTTTCCAAAGACTTAAAGGAGTAAGACATGGGATTAAAAGAGGTTTTAGAATCAAGGAGAGTGCAATTTCTCATCTTCCTTGTAATAACGATAGCAATCATATACCTGACGATAATATACAGAACGACTATGCTGGGAGATGCGGGCTTCTATGAGCCCGATGGCTTCTACCACTTCTCTGTAATAAGGGCAGCTGTAAACAACAATTTCATAGTGCCCCATGTGCTTCACATATCGGGCTATCCATCCCCTACAGTGGTCCTTGAGCCGGAAGGTCTTTACTGGGTAACCCTATTCCCATACTTCTTCCTGCAGTTCTTTGGGATAAGCTACTATGATGTAATGCGCCTAGTTCCGGTATTATTCGGAATATTCGATGTTATAGGTGCATACCTTCTTTCAAGGATGATAACGAAAGACAAACTCTTCGGCATACTATCAATGCTCTTTGTTGCGCTTAGCATGGGAGATGCCGCAAGAACGAGTGCGCTTATATACAGGGGAGATGGCTTTGTTACAATCTTTCTGATAATAGCATTGATATTCGCAGCCCTTATCATGAAAGAGCCTTCAGAGGAAAAGCACAGGCATAAGATATCAAAAATACAATTTGACAAAAAGAAAATGGCATACGCAATACTCTCTGCAGTCTTCCTGAGCCTGTCCAATTATGTCTGGAACGGGGCGCCATTTGCAACAGCCGTCTTCATGATAATGATGATGCTTGTGATATTCGCCTCATTCATATTCGACAAGAAGGAGCTTCTTGAGGATTCCAAATATCTTATAGCTGCATTTATAATATGGTACATACTTGTAAACATATACATCTCATTCGGATTCTTTACCCGTCAGACCTTTACAGGAGTTAATAACCTGTCTATAATAGCGATTGTGGTAATCGGATGGTTTATAGCAAAGTATCTCTCTGAAAATGCCCACAAGTACAAATCCGTTGTCGGATCTCCTCTGTCAAGGTTCATACTTGCAGCACTGATCTTTGCTGCAGCGTTCGCAATAATATATGTAGTTGATAATTCATTCATATATGCGATATTCGTAGGAAACGGATTCATAATAACCAGCAATTTCGCCGCTACAATACAGGAGTTGCAGCCACCTACTCAAGCCTTCCTTTATGCAAGCTTTGGCAATGTCCTCTTCATAACGCCGATGACAATTGTAATGTATCTCGGTACCGCGGCAACAACAATCTCAAGAGCAGTAATATGGATAATAATGATGTTCCTGATGCTTCCCTATCTCTTCATGCAGGTCTTCGACTCAGGAGGATATATGAAAGGAAAGGCCAAGGCAGTATTCGGTATAAATCCTGGCATGCTTATACTAATGGCATACTTTGCCGCTACTGCGTATCTACAAATAAATGCAATAAGGTTCAATTCACTGATATCCGTGCCTCTTGCAATATTCGGGGCATATACAGTATACTGGCTTCTATCGTTTGTGAGAAGCTCATCAAAAACACAATTTAAGTATACTATGGTGCTGCTAGAGATACTTCTCATAATAGGCTTAGTTTTCTCTGCTGCAAACTCAATTGACATGTTCTCTTATATCTCCACATTCGGACTCGTGCCTACTATTGCATTATTCCTGGTACTTGCACTTGCATACCCTGCATACCTTTATTACGAAGCAAATCATCACGACAAGCATGAGATACATGCCAAATACGCTACGCTGGCTGTCGGAGCGGTATTACTAATATCATTCATAATCGTACTCATGTACGTAGGCGGAATATATGCAAATAATCTTTCACAGGCAGACAACATAAACCCGCAGTTCCTGAGTGCAATGACATGGTTTAAGGCAAATTCTCCTGCAAATGCTACTGTTCTTACCCTATGGCCTGACGGGAGCGTAGTCGAGGGTTGGGCAAACAGGACAAGCGTTACAGACAGCGTAGGTTCGCAGAACGGAAGCAAGGCAGACCCATTCGCAGTATGGCTCTTCAATTCAAGTTCAGATCCACAGTTCCTCTCCAGCAAGATAAACGGGAAACCGGGCTATTTTATTGCAAGATACACGTGGATGGTAGAAACACAGGGCATATACATAGAATCAAACCTCACTACAAATGCTTCATTATACGGTTCTGTTCTCCTCGACCAATTTGCAGAGAACTTCAATTCTACAACCGAACTCTTCCAGCTTTCAAACTCCCAAGGGGTAGACGTAGTAACATCGATACCAAGGAATAATTCCATAACAGACTTCAAGTCATTGTAGAATTGGAGTTCTCTGCAAACAGGACAAGAAGAGATATCACCATTCTCAACCGTAGTCCTATACAATCAGGATAATGCAAATTTCAGCGTTATAAAACCCACATACTTCAACCAAACAAGCGGAAATATGCTTGTCATAATGTATTCGAACGTTCCAAGACAGGGCTATCCTGTAAACATAACTGGCGCATACATACTCAGCAGCTATCTTGCAAATACAAACCTGGCAAAGTTCCTGTTCTTATGCTCAAGCTCTGCATGTGAATGGAACAATAGGAACGTTTCCATGCAGTTAATATATGCAAATCCAGATACAAAGATATTCAAGATAATTTATAATAATACGGCAAATACTGTATCTGCGCTTAACGGTTCAAGCAGTATGCCTGTAAGTACCGCATCCAATAGCAGTACTTCGACAAAGACCTCATCTGCTAACAGCATAACCTCGAATACTGTTACTGTTAACAGCATATCCTCTCCAACAACCAATAGCACAAAGTCCAGTGCTTCAAACAGCATTGCTAAAAATCAGACAAACGCAACGGCCAGCAAAACAACAAACAGTTCTACTTCTAACTAGGTATCAGTAAAGAAATAAGATAAAAATAAAAAGAAAAAAATAAAATCTAAAGGCTCTTACCTGGTGAAGATACCTCCTATAACTGCTATTATGAATCCGACTATTGCAGCCCAGAAATAGTTTGCTGAACCATATGTCAGAGCAGTAAGGCATATTCCTGCAACAGCAGCAAGCTGCATACCTCCATATCTGTACACTCCTCCTGGACTAGCGATATTTGCTACGCTCACAAAGAAGAGGGCTATGGAAGATATCACAGCAAGAGAAAAGAACACCGGAAGCCATACGCCACCACCAAGAGCATTCCACGAACTGGTGCTATACTGTGCTCCTACACCTCCCCAGAATATTAATCCAAGGAAGATCAAGCTGCCTATGAACTGCAGGACGTGTGCCGCTGCATTCCCAGATACTTTCTTAGAAGATACGTTTTTTGTATCGCGTGCATTTCTTGCATTTCTCGCCATCTTACCAACATTACATAATAAAAAGGACGAATCCTTTTAAAGCTGACGCTGTGCATACGCTTTCTGTCATGTAGTCAAAGGAGTTGTTTATTCTACGCAGCCACTATGTGCTCAACCTAACCTGAAACAATGCTTATCTACTGAATACAAAACAAAGCACTATTATTATAAATCTCTCTCGTGTTAGATAATGCGGTTGCGCTGATAAGATGAATAAGAAGAACATATTACTCATTGGCATTCTACTATTTTCTTCATATTCATTAATTGTGCATACTATATATGCATCCTCGGGAATATCTGGCTTGACAGGAACGGCAGCCACTAAGTTCTGCAGTTCTATAAGCATTCCAGATGCACATATACACACTTCAGGCGTCGGCGCATCAATAACTGTAACTTACACCTGTCCCTTTGTAACTCCTTATTTATCCACTTCTGAACTCTCTAATCTAGGGGCAAATACGCACATTCCTCTCCCTTATACTGGAAATCCTTATGTCTCCCCTGCATCCCAGGTTGCATCATATAATCAGAAGAACGCTGCCTACATGGAGACTTGTCCTGAAACTCCTCCAACAACTCCTACAAACAACATATATTTCGTTTCAGGGGCACAGCCTTTCATAGCTGGAGATGTCTGCCAGCTGTACTCTTTGGGTGGCAGAGCGGCAGGCTTGCCCTCAGATATAGTGTACACGCAGCATTATTCATTCTCAGCATTTGATCTTGCACATGGTTACTCTAACATATCTGTAGAGAATACTGCATACCTGGCGCTTAAGGATGTTGCATATTCTCCGCAGCTTGAATCAGGGGCAATATCTACCGCATACAGCTCAAATTCCAACATATTCTCAGGAACTGCGCCGCAGCCGCAGCATGGGCTATGGTCATGGGTTGCAGCTTATGCAAACTTTGCCGATGCACCAGCAGTTACAAAGACTACCTCTTCTTTATTCGGTGTGCCAGTTCCAAGCTTATTCGGAACTACCCCTCCTCCAGGCGATCTCTTATACGTTGCTCCTGGGATAGGGTACAATCCTCCTGCCGAAGTTTACCCCATTGCATGCATATATACCTATAAATATACTATATCCACAACACTTCAAAGCATAACGAACACTCAAATACCCTATGTATACCAGACGGCTCCTCCAAACGGTAAGACGCCTGGAACAAATGCCACATTTGATACTAACTTCCTACCATACATACTGTACAATTTCCAGGTAAAGAATCCTTCCCTAGGAAACAATCTTTATACGCTTGACCAGCTCTCTTATGCGGCATACAGCCCTTTCAATTACAATAGCCCTAAAACAAGTGAGATACCCATAAACATAAGCACGCCTCAGCTCTTCATGGTCTCGTATAACACTAATAAGTACCAGCAGAACTGCAATTCCGGTAATACTGGTTTCTTCGGTTCGATAGGATGTTTCTTCGACAGGCACTTCGGGAGCAGCGTAAACAGCAAAACAATACTTGTACCTTACGCAATGCCAAACATGGTAGTAAATACCCTGCAGAGTGAAACAATAGTATATCCTAATCTGGGAGAGCCGATAATGTACGGTTATGGTGCAACCCAGCAGCAGCTAGCTACTGCTGGTGCAAATACTGTAAACGCAATGGTCTCTATAAAAGATCCATTGTCAATAACTGCAATTCCTAATGATTATGTCTTTGTTCTTGCAAATACAATAACTGTTCCTTCAATAAAGGCAGTTCTTCCATCATCATGCACTATAACCCAACCATCTTCTTCAAGCAACCTGAATGGCTTCATACAATCTACAATCTCAGACCTGGGCGTTCCAGACACTACAAATAACGAGGCATTTATTGCTGCAATAGCTCAATCATACAGCAATGGTGCTGATTTCATATATAACAATCCGCTTGGCATAAATCCTATTCAAGGAAAGGGATCAAACCAGGGACTCACGGTAAATATTAAAACACCTTCATCTCCATGCACTGCTCCTGATGGCACTCCAGAATATTCTTCACCAAGCCAGGGAGCTACGGCAACTGCGGATGCAATGAAGCAGACTGTATCTGTGAACGGTGCAACATTGGCGACTTACAATGCAATAATGTATGGGCTGCAAAACAATGAGCCCCTTAGTTATTATACTACCAATTCTGAAGCATCTTCAGAAATATCGGAGTTTCCTCTGATGCAGTCTGTGTCTTCCGGTTCTATTCTTGCATCTGCTTCCATATCCAGTACTATCAGTGGCCAGATATCAACATCTGGAAGTGCTTCTGCAGCTGCTTCAGCTTTAGTCTCATGGGCACAGGGCATAACTGCGTCATCACAAACAGGTACGCCAAGCACTGCCAGTTTTGCAGGTGCAACCAATAGCATATATGTGATCAGGGTGATGACTCAGGGATATTACAATAACTCAATCATGTCCCCTGGATCTATTCCAAGCATAGTAGATACTATAACTACAAGTGATACTGCTCTGGGAGCAGCTACAAAGCCTGCATCAAGCCTTTGCACTGGGACAGTCTCATGCCAGAATGTCTGGAATACCGACTGGAAGAACTACTGGACAAGCTTGATAAAATTGCAGAGCTCAAATACTTATGTTATAAATCAAATACCGATAACACAAACATTTGTAGAATCTACGTGGATAAGCAGCACTCTCCTAGAAGCAGGTGGTTATAATAACAAATGTTCTTATAATCAGTTCTGGAATAGCGTCAACAAAAAATGCGTTAACAACAACATCTACAAAGGACCTTCAATAAGTTTTACACCCATGAATATATCTGCAGATTCTGTTGGCGATGTATACATAGTAGGCACACTTACTATGGCAGGTACTCCATCACCATGGATAATAAAGATAAGCAATGCTGAAAATGGCAAACCCCCAATAACCGCTGCAACGCTTACACTTGCAAACGGTAAGGTACCAACAGACAATTCCGGCAAGCCTATTGCCCCTACCGAGATAGCTGCATCTCCTGATGGAAAACTTATTTTCATAACAAGTCAGCAGAGCAGTAACATATACGTATTCTCGGGAACCACCCTGAAGTACTTAAGCACGTATAATCTGGCATACTCATCAGACGTAGCTCCTTTAGGCATAACTTATCAGGGTGCCCTAAGCACATTATCAAACGTACCAGGGGCTTCTACTACAAGTTCTAATCCTACCCCATCGGTAAACATAACAGAATTCATAGCAAATGGCGGTTTCTACGGCCTTAATACAATAAACAATAATGAGATATCAACAATAGTTAACAAGTTTAAAAGTGCAGGGATAACGCAGCTCGATCAAGCTTCTTATCATCACCCTGTAGCTATACAGGATGTAAACGGCTATCTATACGTCCTTGACAACTGGTACGGTGGCATAGGTCAGAAATGTGCAATCGACATAAACCTGTATTTCTATAAGGACTGTTACACGCATAGCGATGTTGCAAATTTTGATACTCTGATGCTCAGAGTGATAAATTCTACAGGACAGGATGTGCCTATAAATCCAACAACATACGATGATGTGTGGTACCAGACAGGCACAAACAATAATGGTCAGGGAGTATACCAACCTTATAATGGAGAACAGAGCGGGGGAATATATCCTCCATTCGGATGGATGATATCTGGAAGCTTGTCAGACGGAACATCATCAGGCGTGGTCAATCTGTGCGGATTAAGCTCAACGGCCAGCACCTGTACCTCACCAACGAGCACATATTCCCAAAACAACAACTACTGGCCATTAGGACCTGCTCTTAACGGTCTTGACTGCAGATATGCTGCAGTAGTAACAGTCACAGGTGGACAATATGGGTGTGCGTTCCTTCCATTATCTGGCCTTGGATTTTCAATAAGCTTTAACAATACGGTGGGTATACTGTTCCCGTCTCCACAGAACATAAACGGAGGTTCTGGCCAAACTGCAAATAAATATGCAGAATTGCTATTCACAAGATTTGACCTGCAGAATTATACTCAATTCCTTAGCCCTAAGGGCCCGCCTGTACTTGCACAGTCAGTATGCTATGCTGATATTAACGGCAATAGCGCAATGTCTCTCCCTTCAGGAGACAGCTATCCGAACCTATGTATAAAGAACAATGATGTGAACTCATTCGAGAGTCCTATTCTATTACTATCAAGTCCATTCAATTACACGGAGAACATAGGGTCTCTCAAAACACTCACGTACAGCGAGTATCTTTACTCTACGTTTTCAGGTGCAACTAGTATAACAGGTTCAACATCACCGACTACAAACTATGGTTCTACAGAGAGCAAATACAATTCATTACTTGGAAATCCTGGCTTCATAAACCAGGGAGAAACTATTCCTACCTCTACAGGCGCAGTATCCCCATCACAGGTTGCCTCTGCAGAGCAGACAAAATTACAGAGTTTTCTTTCGGGCTATGCAGTAGTGCCATACGAAGCGACCTTCCAGACCCAGCAGCAGATCCAACAGCAGACAATGAAGACATTGCCAGTATCTACGACTTATTGGTGCTTTACAAAGCCCGTAACAGCTCCGCCTTTTGATATAAGCAGGACATGGGACACGCTCACAACAATCTTCTCAGCAGGTGTTAGCAGTGATTACAAGTCTTCGACGCTTTCTGCTCCTATCGAAGGCGGTCCTTCATACGCCCAATACCTCTTGAACGGTACATTCTACCAGCAGATGCTTAATGCTACCATAGTGCCAAAACAGATATTATTCGATCTATTCACAAACAGGATATTCGGGACAGTGTATGTAAACGATTCATTGGCATATCAGACAAACAAGCAAATCACTGTAAATGCTATACGTACTACGATGTACGGTATAACTTATAGTAGGCAGGGGATCGGCTTGAGCTCTATTACAGGTTATCCTTATTATGAATCAATATATCCTGTAACTGGATCTTCAAGCTTGTTTAGCTCGTCACTGCTGCCATGCGTTGGTGCAGTATGCATGACGCAGGTCTCTTTATCTTCAGCACTATCATCAGCATTGTCAATCTCTGGCAACGGGGACAAGAACACATTTACTTATACTGCATCAAAAACCTTCCCTAACGCCGTAACGCTATTCAACTTCTATCAGGACATGATATATGCCAATGAAACCTTCATTAACTTCACAGGAAATGGGATAGGTACTCCGGGTACTCTTACCGATCCTTACGGATATCATAGGATAGTTATAGTCTTGAATGACAGATTCAACAACAATATATACATTCCGATAGACGCAGACATTGCAAACGCAACACAGCTTGGCGTCTCTGTAGCATCGTCTGTAAGCGGAAGCAATTCAAACCAGACCTCTCTTACTATAACGGGAAACCTGAATTACACCCCGCCATTCAGCACTCAGAAGATACCTATGAGCGGGGGTACGGTATACCTATATTACGATACAAATATTGGCTTCCAGAACTACAATCCATATACGGATCCTGCTAACGTACAGCTCTGTGCATTCGGCTTTGGTGCTAACGTGCCCCAGAACTGCCAGCTTGCAATTCCAGGATGGTTATACGGAGGTACGACTCCCAATCCAAATGCAGAGATACCAACATATCACGCATCTACAAGCGCATCGGGATCCTGCCTTGCAGCTCCTAACAGCCTGCTGCAGCCTATACAGTACAACTGCAATATATACGGTACTGATGGGAAGACGAAGATACCCAATACCTGTCCTATAAACTCAGGAGGAAATAACCAATGGTGCGATCCTGTATTCTCCAACGGCACTGGTTTATGCACTTCGCAGCTAGGCCTGATAGGGAGTGCGACAACCAATGCAAATGGTGCATTCTCAAAGACGATAACAGCATGCGGATACGGATATGCGAACATAAAAGCGGTATTTTACGGTGCACCTTCTGCAGGATCAAGCTCTCCTGGCATCTCTACACTAACTCCTGAACCTATCAAGGTTACTCAGTCTCCTATAGAATATGCATATAACCCTAGCTACAGCGGTCCACAGGACACATTCTATACCACTGATTATTCATGGGCTCCTACACAATCCTCAACAAACTTCCCGATAGGAGCTTTATTGCTCTCCTACGGAAACATAGGATACCTTTACATATTAGCCGGAGGAATAATAGTGGGCCTTCTACTATTTGCAACAAGGAAGACAGGAAGGAAATGAGGTTCAAAAATGCCTGTAAAAAAAGAGGAAGAAAAACTAAGAAATAAGCTCAATGCTTCATCAAGCATAGTGGTAGCAGTAGCAGCATTATTTGCAATAATATATCTTTATTTCAGCGGGATAAGTCCGATAATCAGCTGGCCTGCAGCTATAATCATACTGTTTATAACCGGATACATAATAAGCAGTGCGAATGGGTTCATGGGCTTCTTCGGAATGTATATGCTCGGAAGCAAGAGAGGAACCTGGATAATAGACAGGCTGGCAAGCAGGGGAAAACCCTACTGGGAGTTCATGGCAGACTGGGGACTAGCGACGGGTTTTGGCCTACTTTCATACTTTATGTTCAAAAAGAGGATAAGTGCCAAGATGGCGATATTTGGAGCTATCTCGGCCGTATTGATAATGTTCTTCGTAGTTCCATTCATGGCAGACGCATTTACCTTCATAAGCATACCTCAGATAAGCTCAAGGCTTGCATCAGCTCCTGCTTCTTCATCTGTAGACCTTCTTGCATATGCCATATATGCCGTCAATTTCATAGGCGGATTTACATTGTTCATAATATATTCAATAGTCTACAATGCAGCCAGCATACTATATGGCATAGGTACATATTTGCTCTCATTGTCAACTGCAGTTCCAAATGCGGCAGCACTATCAAGCCAGGTTCCGGGAGTAGCGCCGCTTATACCTGGGATAACGATACCTATATTTGCAGGACTTTTATCTCTCATACTGATACTAGTCGTGCACGAGTTCTCGCACGGTGTTCTCTCAAAGCTTTCAAAGATAAAGATAAAATCAATAGGCCTTGTGGTATTTGGAATAATACCTATGGGAGCTTTTGTTGAACCTGATGAGAAAAAGGTATTGAAGCTAAAAGCTCACGAACAGAACAGAATCTTTGCAGCTGGCATATCTGCGAACATACTTCTCTCAATAATATTCACGGCTCTGCTTGTCATCATGCTAATTTACGTGCTTCCACACTATGTTACAAGCCTTGTTACAGTCACCGCTGTGCTTAACGGTACGCCTGCATATAATGTAATCGCTCCAGGCAGCATAATATATTCGTGGAACGGCCACACTATAAACAACATAACCTCCCTAGAAGCAGCAGCTGCACAGGATAAAGCTTTCTCAAAGGTAAACGTCGTTACCAACAAAGGCTCATACTCTATAATAGCTGCATCAGATGGGAAGATAGGCGTGGACCTTGAGCAGGAGGGCGGCCCTATACCTGGCAATCTTCCTTCCCAGAGCATATACTTCATATACACCTTTGTTGCACTCTCAGCAATACTTAACTTCCTTGTAGGCGTGGTCAATCTGCTGCCGATACCCGGGTTTGACGGGTGGCGCATCTTCCAGACCAGCATTAAGAACAAGAAAATAGTGACCGCAATAGCGCTTATTGTAGTAATAGCAATACTGATAAACATACTTCCATGGATCTGGGAGGCGTAAAGAACCAGCTACCAGGGAACATTCTTCAGCTTCATTATATATGCTGCTATATTGGTCCCTTTGTGCAGCACTCCTGTCAATATTATTATGAATATTATCCCATACCATGCTGGAAGATTGCCTAACGGGAATGCAAATATGAATGCAAAAAGCAGGAAGAGGTACTGGTCCATGAACGGCATGCTCACTCCCTCCTTTGTCCCTATCCTTCTCTTGACAAAGCTTCCGAAAAGGTCTCCAAAATGAGTGCCTATGCTAAGCAATACGCCTATCGCAAGCAGATAGGGCATCTGAAATGCGATAGATTCTACATATGCGATTATAATTCCCGAGAGAAGGCCCGCTACAAGTCCCCTGATGGTCTTATGGCTGCCGAATATCGGCTTGCCTCCAAGTCTTCTATTGAAGTCGAGAGGCATTCCTCCCCCGAATATTACTGGAGCTCCATTGGAGACATATGCGGGAAATATGTAAATCAGAGGATAAAGTATAAGCTGGTATAAAAGATCTGGCATGTGCTCACTAGTCTACTCTTCCTTCAGCATAATCTCTGCTTCCCCCTCCCTTGAACTTTGCGCCGAACCTCTTCTTCAACGCGTCTATCGCAGCAATATCTGATTCTGAGCCGCGTGACGCAAGAACCTCTCCGGAGCTGCCAACCATTATAACAGTAAGTCTCTTGAACTTTGAAGTCAGGTTTCCTATCGACTTCCTCATTATCTGCTTGTTGTAATTGAGCTTAACTTCAGCAATGCTCTCTTTCTTAGAGAGAGCTGCATCGATCGCGTCAATAACCTCCTTTGAATCTGCAACAGCCGCTGCAATCTCCTCAAGCCTCTTTGCATTCTCCTTATCCGATGCAAGTTTCTCCTGAAGCAGTGTCTGGACCCTCTCGCCTGTGCTGGAAAGATCCGAATTAAGGGTCTGTGATACTGTCTTCAGCTGTTTGTATGACTCCTGGAAGTATCTGAGTGCTGCCTTTCCTGCGACAAAGTCAACCCTGTCCACACCGTCTGAAACTCTTGATGTACCTATTACCTTTATCATTCCTATCATGTGCTCCATGCCAACAACATGAAGACCGCCGCATGCCTCTGCATCTATAAGCTTACCATCCTTTGATTCTATAGTAACTATGCGCATTATCTTTGATGGCACGCCATGTCCCTGATAAATCGTAAAGCCATATTTGGTTTCGGCATCTCCGCGTTCCATATCCTTTACCGTTACCTTAATGCCATCTGCAAGAGCGCCATTTGCGAAATCCTCTATCCTTTCAACATCTTTGTCATAGAGTTTATCATAGTGCGTTATGTCTATGTGCGCCTTCTCCTCTTCCTTCCTTGTTCCCTCCTGCCATGCATGCTTTCCAAGCACATTCCTCAATGTTGCATTCATAAGATGTGTGGCTGTATGGTGCACCATCAGCCTCTGCCTTCTTTCATGGTTCACTACGCACTTTACCTTCTCGCCATTCTTTATGTTCCCTCCTTCTATAAAGTGCACAATCACATCTCCATACTTCTGAACATCGTGCACCTTTGCCCCATCGATCGTTCCATGATCTGCTTCCTGTCCTCCTCCTTCAGGATAGAAAGGAGTCTTATCAAGTATCACATGGTTCTTGTTAGCATAAAGTACCTTTGAATCTGATTCCTCTACTAGTCTATAGTATAACTGTTCGGTCTTGGGGAATTTGCTCATATCTATGTCTATGTGCTTCTTGGTTTCGCGTTCCCTTGTGAAGTCTCCCTTCATTATTCCTTCATAAGCATCTCTTGGTATCTCAAGGTGCACTCCCTTCTTTGCAGCTACGGAGGATATCATCTCAGGAGTTATTCCATTGCTCTCATACATTGTCCGCAGCTCCTTCACATCGACAGCACTCTTCCTTGCAATTATCCTGTCTACTATCTTTGCGCTGTTCTCCTTGGTAGCTGCATACCTCTTCTTTTCAATATCAATTACCTTTGAGAATATGTCAAGATTCTCCTTGAGTTCAGGATAAAGGCCCTTGAGCTCATCGGCATGCATCTCTGCAATCTCCTCTATGCTAACTCCGAGATCGTACTCCTCTATGAAGCTCAGCGCCCTTCTCAGTATGACTCTCAGGTTGTATCCTCCTCCTATATTGGATGGAAGCGCCCCATCAGATACTGCAAAAAGGAGTGTTCGTGAATGATCAAGAACGGCGTAAAGTGCCTGCAGTGGTTTTACACCTTTGTCATAATCCTTCTTCGAAATTCCCAATTTCTTCAGTATCTCATCCTCTACCTTACCTCCTGCCTTCTCCGAGAAGTCTATCTTGCTCGAATGCTTTGCAAACTTGTTGAACAGCTTCTTGTCGAATTCAACGCTGCTCTTCTTCTCTATCTTTTTAAGTATGTCCTTGAATACGGCTTCATACGCTGTGTCATATCCTGTGTAGTACCATACTAGCCTCTCGAAGCCCCATCCGACATCAACTACCTTCCCCTTGAATTCCCTGACAGAGCCGTTGGAGTTCTCAAACTGGGTGAATACGCTGTTTACAAGTTCGCATCCGTTTGCAAAGCTCTCAAGAGAGGGTCCGAACTCTGAGAAATCTCCCATGGCCCAGACATCCTCGTTATAAACAAGATCCTCTTTCTTTACCCCTATCTCATCTGTCAGGAATTTGTAGTTTAACTCGATGCACCTATCTCTCCAATAACCTTCCTTAGGCCAGTTAAACGCATGCTGACCTGCCATCATGAAACTTGTAAAGTGCCTTCCAGTAACACCGGTATTCTCAACATCTCCAAAACGTAAGCATATCTGAGGTACGACAAGAGGATTGGCATTATATTCAAAGCCCATAACCCCATTCTCTATTCGCTGGAAATCCTGTATGCTTGCTATAGTGAAGAATAAATCCCTTCTCCATCTGCTGACTACTGGGTATTTAGGTATGACCTCGTGCCCGTTCTTCTTGAAGAAATCCGCAAACTTCTTCCACATGCTCACATAACTGATATCTCTCTTCTTTTCCTTGAAAAAAGTATACTCTGCATGTTCAGGATCCTCGCATGTCTCCCTGTCATCTATGCTCCAGAAATTCTTATGGCAGATACTGCACTCATGCCTGCTGAAGCCCAGTTCCTCGAATAGCTGTGTGCTGTAGTAACTCTTGTAATCCTTGGAGAACTCCTTCCTCAACGAAGGCTTGTCAAGCTTCACACTTTCAAACATCAGATCCACAGTTAAGATTAGATACGGATTATTTATAACATTAGCGGGATTCCGCAAGACATAGTTAAGGCTGCTACTTAAAGTAGCTGGCTCCGAACTGGCATTTGTTGATCTTAAGGAAGTAGCAGCTTTTGCACTTCCATGATTCTTCCTTAGGGACTGGCTCAGGGCTCTTCTTCTTGTTCCAGAATAGGAAATCCCTGTCAAGTATCTTCTTGAGCCACTGTGCGTCATACTTTATCCTTACCTCCTCTATTACCTCCCTGCTCCCTCTGTCAAGGTACCTTATCATAAGAGTATCGCTTATCTTTGGGAGCTGCTGGTATCCTTCGAACATGCTCAGGCATATTGCGCCTATGTTTATCATGTCATCCTTTATCCCTATCTCTTTCAGCCCCTGTATGAACTGCGGAGAGAGCTTCATCCTGCTTACCCCGTTTGTATCATAATACTTCTTGAAGGTGTACCTCTTTTCCAGTATGTCCTTGAAAAGCATCCTGTATACCATGGCCTGAACAGAATGCATCTCCCTAAGAGCATCCATGTGCGTGCCATTCTCCCTGTTCGTCGTCTTGTTCTCCACTATTACTGTTTCACCGTTCTCAACAAGAAGCTCGTCTATCTTTCCCCTTATCGTAAAACCGTCTATATCTCCCTCTATCTTAAGCTCCCTCCCCTTTCCATTCTCAACCACGCTCTTCATTGTCAGTATGTTCTCATATGCATTCTTGTAGAAGACATCTGGGTAGTTGACGGGCTCAACGGTAAGCTCCTTATAGACCTCCTTCTGGAGATTCATATGGATGGCTTCCCCTATTCTCATCGCCTTTGTCTGCCCTTCCTTTTGCGTGCAGGAAAGGAAGACCTTGTACTCGCACCAGGACTGATTTGCAATATCAGTAACAGTTACGCTGCTCTTGTTGAGCTCTTCAAGGATACCTTTTCGCATTAAAAACACTGTCAGACCGCCTACCAATCGTCATAGCCTAAGCTCAGCGATCACCTATCTCATCATATGGATTTTTAATTGCCTGACAATATTAATAATGCTATGCTGCTAGACGAAAACGAGCTCTTCATATTCGACTGGGACGGCACACTTGCAACGTCAGGTGCGCTGATAAGGGTCTCAAAGATGCTGAAAGCCCGATACAAACTAGAATACATACTCAAGCACAAGGAAAGGTATAAAGTAAGGTCTGTAAACGACCTTGTCATAAAGGAAGAGAAGGGAAAGCTCGTATCAACAATATACGCATTATACGCAAAGCTCTACCATGTAAGGCTAAAACCTGGTTCTGAAGAGCTCCTCAAGCTTCTTAAGAAGAACAAGAAGAAGGTCTGCATATTCAGTGATTCGAATACTACAAGGCTCATGGCAGAGGTAAGGAGCACCAACATGGTAAAATACGTTGATTTCATACTGAGTTCAGATGCTATAGACAGGTACAAGCCAGATCCATCAGGTATACTTCTTATAGTTGACAAATACAGGATGAAAAAGGACAAGGTCGTATATGTGGGGGACATGGCCTCTGATGTTTATGCATCAAGATTTGCGGGAGTTAAGGCATGCGCAGTAGCTGACGGTCTTGATCCTCTGCAGCTTATAAAGGATGCAAAGCCCGATTATCTATTCTCAAGCACAACTGACATGTTAAATGCCCTGCGCAGGAAAAGGGCAAAAAAGCCTTCTCGACGAAGAGAACGATACGTTTATAAATCATAACATGAATAAATGTAGTGAAGTAGTAAAGCGAAGTTAAAAGCGCTGATCCTACAGAGGAAATAAAATGCCAAGAGATTTCGGAAGAGGAGATGACAGAAGAGGAGACAGAGGGGACAGAGGAGACAGGCACGGAGGTTCAGGAAGAGGAATAAACCCTAATTACTTCCTACCAAAGCCTGTAAAGGTCGGAGACGAAGTAGACGTCAAGATAGAGGCTATGGCTTCGAAAGGAGACGGAATAGCAAAGAAGGACGGATTCGTAATCTTCGTAAAGGATGCAAAGGAAGGCCAGACTCTGAGAGTAAAGATAACAGAGGTAAGGACAAGATTTGCAATGGGCGAAGTGCTAGGAGAGGCGGAAGCTGCTCCAGAAGCAAGCGCAGAACCAGCTCCAGATTCGGAAGAGTCAGAAGAAGCGTAAGCAGAGAAAACCCAAAAGAAGGTTAGTTATTTTATTTTTTATTCTTTATCTTTTCCTATTTTCTTATATTTTGAGTAAAAACATATCGGGATAAACCTTTTAAATTGGAAAAGCCGATATGTGAGCATGGAAGAGGATACGAGAGAGCTGAGCAGAAAACTGCAGTCATCATTCAGGATGTCTGACGGTTCAGAGATATTCTATTACTCATTGCCTGCAATGAAAGATCTGGGCTTCGGCGACACATCCACACTTCCCTATTCCATAAGAGTAGTGCTGGAATCGCTAGCAAGGAATTGCGATGGAAAAGGTATCAAGCTTGAAGATGTAAAGGAGCTTGCAAACTGGAATCCGAAAAACCCTTCTGAGCGCGACATACCATTCAAAGTCTCAAGGGTTCTTATGCAGGACTTTACTGGAGTTCCTGCAGTAGTTGATCTTGCAGCCATGCGAAAATACATATCAAGTATAAATCTATCACCAGAACTGATACAGCCTTTGATGCCTGTAGACCTGATAATAGACCACTCTGTGCAGGTAGACGTTTTCAACTCCAGCGATGCTCTTGTAAAGAATCAGGAGATGGAGATGAAAAGAAACCTTGAAAGGTATAAGCTGCTTAAGTGGGCGAACGGCTCGATGGACAACTTCAGGGTCTTCCCGCCTTCTTCAGGCATCTGCCATCAGGTCAATCTAGAGTACATAGCAACATGTGTCAGTATTAAGAATATAGAAAAGAGCAAGTGGGCTTTTCCAGACACGCTCGTAGGCACCGACTCGCATACCACAATGATAAACGGCTTGGGTGTGGTAGGCTTTGGAGTAGGAGGCATAGAAGCAGAAGCTGCAGTACTTGGACAGCCTGTATCATTCATAACCCCAAAGGTTCTTGGAGTAAAGCTTGAGGGAAAGCTTGGAAGCGGGGTCACTGCCACAGATTTTGCCCTAACGCTTACAAAGATACTGCGAGAGCATGGCGTAGTAAACATGTTTGTAGAGTTCTACGGGTCAGGACTAACTTCATTATCGCTTCCTGACCGTGCAACTCTCTCCAACATGTGCCCTGAATACGGTGCAACAATAGCGATATTCCCTCCTGACAGTGAAACTTTGAGATACATGAAGAGCACAGGCAGGAGCGATTATCAGGTGGAACTGGTAGAGAAATACCTCAAAGCGCAAGGGATGTTCAATATCGATTATTCAAAAGTAAGGTACAGCGAGATGATAACTGTAGACCTTGGCAGCATAAAGCCTAGCGTCTCAGGGCCATCACAGCCTAAGCAGGAGATGCCGTTAAGCAGCATAGCCTCAAACTTCAACGATTTATTCCTATCAGAAAGTGGCAAGCAGGTAAATGGCCTCAGCACTAAGGATTATACCAGATGGTCTGGAGAGAGTGAGACTCCTGAGAACGGACCTATAAAGAATGTGCCGAAGCATGGCAATCCAAAAAGCGTCCAGATAAAGTACAATGACTACAGCATCAATCTCT